>NZ_JBAHUQ010000056.1 GCF_036689865.1 Magnetococcus sp. PR-3 | reverse complement strand
CTAAAGAACTTGCGGCTAGAGCAAGGCATGTTGCTTTTACAAAGCCTAAGATTGTAAACATGTTGCAATCATCAGATAGATGTAAAGCCGCTGATGTTAAGGGTATAGTTATACATATGAAAAACCTTTAAGTTGAGCGGCAAGCAGTGACCACTCTGGAGCCAAAGCGACGAGAATCAGAAATTCTGAGAACAATTGTAACTGGGTTTTAGACAGTTTAGGGATTCCTTCGGTAGAGCGAATGTGAACAAATACTCCACAAGATATGGATATTCTTCGCCCCTAACCAAAAGTGTCGAACCTCCGACCTTACCAACTGTAACAATAATATGTTCAATATTCCTGAGCCACCTCATCTGAAAACACACCAATTCTGCTAACGTTTCACGCATATTAGCTCCTGCCCCACCACATCTGACCTCGCAGAAAAAATTTCGATGCTCTTCTCAACCGTAAAGCCCAGCCGATGGATACGAGCAATGTCATTGTTTTCTCCGTTCTCGGCGGTCTTAACAATTGGTTCGAACGAATCATGACCTGGCTCAGTCAGTCGCCTGGTTCCTGAGTAAATTTTCAAAGATCACGTTTTGACATTGATCCGATGACCCGTATGCGAAAGAGGTGCGATGCTCTGATTTTGCCACGTCTTTACCGTGTAATGCCCACGGGATAACATGGGAATACAGGGTGGGATAACATCTTGATACATCGCGCTGCAAAATATGATCGTATAGGGCTCTAAGCTTTAGCCGTTGTGAGGTCGGGGTGGCCGCCGACCTCACGTTTTTGAGTGAAACGGCAATTTGAGAGGGATTCGGCAGAAATTGAGAGGATCCGACCTTGGGTCAGAGAGGCACCTACCTAGCAGAGTCTATCCCTAACCCTTGGAACCATTGACGAACTCCAGGCACAAAAAAACCATGAGAGAGATAACCGGACAGTTCGCTACAATTGGCTCAGTCAGTACCTATTCACGTCAATCAAAGAGGTTCAAGAGATGGTGACTTCATCGTTATGGAGCTACACTCATGAACGACCGACTATGGTCATGGGTGGTATAATATCCAACTAAAACTGTCTATTGGCTGCTTAACTCTACTTTTGGATGCCTCTAAAAATGGGGGGCGTGCCGTTGGAGGTATAGTAGAATGGATAATCACTGGAAAGACCCCTTTTTAGGTATGGAATTTTGTTTTATACCATCTGGAAAAATGAGAGTGATGAAGACAAATGAAAGGTTTAGAAAAATAGATTTATCTGGTTTTTGGATAGGAAAGTATCCTGTTACCCAGAGACAATGGTTAGCTTTAATGGGGGGGAATCCTTCTCACTTTAAGAGATATGAATATCGCGCCCAACAATGGACTGAGTGGGATTATATCCCAGATCAGATATGGAACGACCCTTATTTGGACTGTCCTGTAGACTCTGTAACTTGGTATGAGTGTATGGAGTTTGTTTTTAGACTAAATGCTCTTAATGATCAGTTATTTCGGCTACCCACTGTAAGTGAGTGGCTGCATGCCAATACTTACAAAGAACCTATTAATGAAGAAACTTTAAATCTATATGCATGGTATGGTGAGAATAGCTTGAGCCAAACACACACTGTAGGTCAAAAAACACCAAATACATTCGGTGTTCACGATATGTTTGGTAATGTATGTGAATGGTGTGCTGACTGGTTCCAGCACGACTTCTTTGATAAGTGTGCTAAACAAGATCCTCTTTGCGTTGATAATGATAGCAAGTGTCGTACTTTGTGTGGTGGATCTTGGGAAAGTTATCGTGCTAGTTTTTTTGATCTACTCATAAGCTTTGAGAGACCAAATTATGCTTTAAGTGCAAATGGGTTTCGTATTGTTTGTAGTAACCCTACTCCGCAGAGCTCTGGATTATCCGTTGATTTAGATAAAAAAAAGATGAGAATCGAATTTGATAAGCTGCCTAAAAAGAAACGCGTGGCTTTTGAATCTTATATATTGAAATAGATGGCAAGACTATGAGAGCTGGTTACAAATTTTTATCCCTATTAGAACGCCCTGAGCTTGATAAGGTTGAGAGTGCCCTCGCTACTCAGCATCTTCTCTACTGGAACATTGTTGCATATGACACTCACTCAGGCGGTGTGCTTGGTGACTCGCCAGATTGATGCGAAACCATCCGTAGTGCCCCCACCATGAACACTCCACACAGAAACGCCCTTGCAAATGATCTCCCTGCAACACCAGATCCGTTGGGACGAACAGGAGCACTTTGGAACCACCAGGAGGCATGGTATAGAGCGCCAGGGCCTCTCCATTTTGAAGATTCGTCACCACCAGAGTTCCCAATGAACGCCATAAGGCATGGAAGGTGAACAACTCAACACGCCAACGTTTATTCTCGGCCACAACCCTGTGCTCATAACGCCCCATGTTTAGCGACTGGGTGTATTGCGCTTCTTCATTCTCTGTTGCCGACGCCACCGGATGCTCTTTGACCAACGTGAAAAATTGAGCCCGAAGCTGCTGAAAGTGGGATCGAGACAGAATTTTCGGTTGCAACCGTGTGGCCTCACCAGGATCCAAGGTAGACAATAGGTCCTCACCCGTAGGACTAACGCAGAGAATAGAGTATGACGTTGTTTTTCAAAATCTTCATACTCTACAACATGTCAACGTGTCTGTCTCACATGGCAGGCCTCTAGATCAATGTACTCGCTATCCACAACCCAGGCACGCAAAGGGGATCCTGGTGATGGTGCACATAGATAAAGACCCTCATCTCTACCCGCATTGGCTGTACCCATATAACCCAGGGAGAAAAGCAGCTGATCCATACCGCTTTGTGGATCACGGTAGGTTGGCTGTTCCCTATCAAGGGGGGCACAAAGAATGGATCTGCTGTGAAGCCCCCCTATAATGCCAGGTCGCCAACCTCACAATTCTTTTTCTAGAAGCCCATAACGATCTGTTTTTGGAGGAATTTCACGAGGTCTCCTTTCATTCTTACCAGCTTTTGGCTGCACGAAGGAAACTTCAAACCCTGCAATATCAGAATTTTCTGTAAAACCATGTTTCAGTAAGGAGATTCGCGAGATGTCGGGGTGACCGCCGACCTCACGTTTTTGAGAGGAATGGCGTTTTGAGAGATATTTGGTAGAAATCGAGAGGAGCCGACCTCAGGCCAGAGAGTATGGCACCCAGGGCGACATACCCGTAACCCTTGGAATCATTACCGAATTCCAGACACAAAAAAACCGGCTCAAAGGCCGGTTTTTTCGTCGGAGAACCCTCTCCGCAGGTATCTTGGTGGATCAAAAGCTACCGGAATCAGAAATTCTGAGAACTTTGAGAAGAGAGTTTGATCCCCTATTGATTAGCAAAAGTAAGAGATGATGCTCACCTGATCGATATGCAATCTTCTTAAAATCAGCCAATTCAATGTCTAACCCCTGGACGGAATCATTAAGTCTTATTACCGTGAAACAGCGTGATTTTTTTACCACCACCATTAAAAAGTGTAATCTCCGCTTTTACAACATGATGGGGCGTGGTCATCTATATTTCCCCCCCCCAGTGCTCGTCTATATTTTGCCCCCCCCATAAATTCTGTTTCCACCATTCAAAAAAACATGTAATTTTTCTACAGTTTTGGTCGGGTCGAGGAGTTTTGCCTAAATTTTAGAACCTTCAACGCCCAACCCAACACTTAAGTACCCTAGATCCAATGGAGCTTGAGAATGTCTCAATCCCAATTACTACAAAAGTCTCACTTTACAGCTAATGAACTCCCACCGGAACAACGTGCCAATGCATGGGCTGAGAGTATCGGTACGTTATTTGAGATTGAACTTGACAACCAATCACCCATAGATTCTTTTCATGCTTCAGTAAATAGTTTTTTGCTCAATGACCAGCTTATGCTGGCACATTGTCAAACGCGTGCTCAGCTGTTTACCCGTGATAGTTTTCGTACATCTCATGATGGTTTGGATCACTATATGATCCAAACCCATTTTAGCGGAGAACAACATTTTAAGGTGGGGAGCCAAACACATACCTGTGGACCTGGAGAGGTGGCAATTATTGATTTAGCAGAGATACACCACTCTCAAGCCACTGATTTTTCAAATATAAGCCTAATTATTCCACGCAAACTATTATCACCTCTGCTTAACCATCCTGATAGCCAAGAAGGCCATGTATTAAAGGCCAATAACTCATTGGCCCAAATAGCTTTAAACCATTTACATACTTTACACCGTTTGGTCCCTTCATTAACCCAACAGCAAGCAGCTCAACTAATTCAGCCAACCCTATTATTGGTGGCCAGTGCGATCAATGGATCCACTGAAAAAGTGGAAGACGGTGCGATAAGTGTTGCACACGCGATCCATTTAAAAATTAAACACAACATTGAGCTTAATTTACATGACCCACAGCTAAGCGCAGAGAAAATTTGCGAATCTGTACATATTTCTCGAGCTTCACTGTATCGTCTTTTCAAACCCATGGGGGGTATCAAGAACTATATTCAGCAACGACGTTTGCAACACTGTGCCGAAGCTTTAACCCAGGCCAGCCAACAACACCGCTTAATCTCTGAAATCGCCTACTGCTGGGGTTTTTCCAGCCAGCCACACTTTTCTAAAATATTTAAACAACGCTTTCAAATGACACCACAAGAGTTCCGTGAAAAAGGAGGAACGCTACCCTCACCACCCCAATTAAGTGAAGAGAGCCCAGTCGGGGATCGTCACTACGAAACGTGGCTCTCTGAAACGTTGCGTTTATAATGGCTTGCTAATTTTATAATTGAATAATCACCACTTCGTGTAACACCACCTCTTCTACGCACACATCATCCCTTCTTACGCCCATAACAGGTGACATTGCAACATTACCGCCCTCTCAACGCTCGGTGAAGGCAAACAAATGGGCACGTAGAAATGGGGATAACAGATAGGCCATGACACTTCTTTGGTCCGTAATAACACCCGCACTAACCTCCACCCCAGGAGCCAGTGGATAGCGTTTATCCTGCTGTTTAAAGTGACCAGAGAATGGACGGATATGCACAGCAAAATAGGGCTGCCCCTGCTCATCAAGCAAAGTGTCCGGGCTAATATAAATCACCTCACCATCAATTTTTCCCCATTGCATGGCATCCGGCCCATTTAAGGTCATTACAGCAGACTGATTAAGATGGATGTAACCGATTTCCTGGGGGAGTAAACGTCCCTCCATAATGAGGGTATCATCAAGGGGAACAATCTCCATCAGGGTTTGACCAGGGCTCACCACACCACCCACTGAGATATGGGGCATAGGCTTGATGGAGCCCCCTACCGGCGCACGGATAACCCGCCGCGCTTGGTTGTCTCGAAATTTGCGCAACCGCTCCTGAAACTCTTGAAGTTGACTGTTTTTCTCCAACAATTGACTACGCGCCTGAGCCTGAAACTGGCGTTTGATCCGGAGCAACTCCTTACGGGCCTGCTCAATCGCGGCCGCTTCCCGCTCCAAAGCCGCACGACTTTCGTGTATGGAGCCCTCTAAACGCGTGGCTTCTTGGATGAGCCCCAATAGTTCAAACCGGTTACTAATAGTCTGTTTGACTAAATCCTCACTGATGGCAATGCGCTCATTAAGTAGTTTGAACCCTTTTTTAGCATAACGCAGGCGGGTACGTATCACCTCACGCTCCTGGGTTTTTTGTACAATCTGGGCGCGATGCGCTGCCAAGGCTGATTCCAGCGCCAGCTTCTCTGCCTGGAATAACTTGCTCGCCTCATTAACCAATCCAGGATGAAGGGTTTGAAAAGCGGCGTCATACGTCAATGTCTCCGCCAACTCAGCCTGGGCCAGATAACGCACCAAATCGGCTTGTAGAGTCACAATCCGATGGTTCAGCTCTGCCACATCGGCATCACTGGCAATACTTTGCAGACTAATCAGCGGTGTTCCCTGCGTCACCAACTGCCCATCGTCCACAAGTACCTCACGGATAATTCCTCCTTCCAGATGTTGTACACCATGGACACCACTTGCAGGAATAATGCGTCCGGTAGCAAGTGTCATCACATCCAATGAGCTGAACAGCGCCCAAACCACAAACCCTAAAAAAACCACGGCTAGCATCAGGCTTAGTCGATGAATCCCCTTCTTGCGGGTTTCCAGAGCCTCACCCACCTCCGTGGGATTTTGCATGACCTGCTGCAAAAATTCAGGCAAATTTTCAACCACTTGACCCTGTGGGTGAGCAGCGGCAGGAGCAATCGCTTGCTTCTCCATTTTGTTAGTCATGGAGGGCCCCCTCTTGCTGAGCAGAGGGTTGCAGAGAGCCAATACGGGGTACCGGTTTGGCATCCAAATTCAACCACACACCATGGGTCCGCCATTTTTGCGGTGTATGCGTCAGTAAAATGAGTGTCGTCCCTGCTTGAACCAGCGTATTGAGTAGCGTAATAATTTGATTGCTGGAGGCTTCATCCAATCCCTCCAAAGGTTCATCAAGAATCGCCACCCGCCCTTGGGTCGTCAATGCCCTGGCTAAGGCCAAACGCCGTCGCTGGCCCAACGAAAGTTCACGTCCCCCATGGATCAACTCACGATCCAATCCCTGAGGGCTTTCATCCATAAACTTGCGCAATCCTACCTTCTCTAGTAGCGACAATAACGCTTGATCATCCAACCCTGGATTCAAAGTAAGCAGATTTTCTCGTATACTGGCATGCAGAAATTCTGGCTCTTGAGGCAAATAAATCAATTGTTGTCGCCACCAAGCACTGAGCAACTGGCGCATGTCTGTGCCATCGATCAGTACGGACCCGCGCACAGGTTCCAACAATCCGACCAACAGCCTTGCCAAGGTGGTCTTACCACTACCGTTGGCACCACTGACCACCAGCAGCTTTCCCGGTTCCAATGTTAGGGTCAGGGACTCAAACAGCGGGCTCTTTTCTTGCGGATAACTAAACGCTACATCCTTAAACTGGATCTGTCCTTTCAACGTGCTTAGAGCTGCCCCTTCCGGTGCCTCACGAGGCAGTTGGATAAAACGCTGCATCAGATTGAGCATTTGCGTCGCTTGGCTCTGTACACTCACCTGCTGAGCTTGCATGGTAATCGAAGTTAAAGCGCGGGTAGCAAGAATATTGACCCCGAACAGCACACCGATGTCAATTTCCCCTATGACCGCCAACTTGGCTCCAATACCAATGGTTAACACCGTCATCAACAGGGTGAAGAAGCGCATCCAACCACTGATCCCAGCCTGCTTGCCCAGCAGATGGTGACGTAGCGCCCGCCCCCCACCCGAGACCCCGTGCCACTTCTGTAGTAATAGAGCAGATGCATTAAAAGCACGTACCGTATCTGCCATCTGCGCACTGGTGAATAGAGAGACCCGTTGAGCCTGGGTGTGCAGTTGCACTTGACTGGCCTGCTGCATACTTCGGGCGCCAAGAAGAGCCATAAGCAAGGCCAACACAGTTATGATCAGCACGACCCAGCCCAATAAGGGGTGCAGCATAAAAACCGCCAACACAAATAGCAGAGCAAAAGGAACATCCACGGCTACAAGCAGTGCATTGGAACTAAAAGCGGATTGAACCTGATCCAATGCTTGGATAGCCTCCCGACGCATATTTTCTGGAAAACGATTGTAGGATTGAGCACGGCATTGGGTGAGGGTTTTGAACAATCCCTCTCCCAACAAACGTTCTGGCTTGGCACTCAAAGTGGAGGCCATACGTTGCCGCAAAGCACGCAAGCCCAGTTCACCCAGCGCCGCCAGCATTGCACCACTCATCAAAGTATAGAGCGTACCGTCAATGCCGTGAGAGAGGTAACGGTTGAACACCAAAATGACATAGACTGTGGAGACCAACCCTAACAGCGTGATAAACAAGGAGGCCAACAGAATCTGCACGGCTGAGGCCGGCTGGCTGAAGAGTCTGCGCAATAAAAGTCTCATACCGATACCCACTCCGTAGATGCATCCAACCTATTTTCCTCGCTAGCTCTCTCTATTTCTGTGATGTGATGGTGTGCGAGAGCAGGAATTTCCGGTAGCACCGGTTTGTTTTGCTCTATCTCCAGTTGCTGCGCGGTCTGATCAGCTTGTTGTGCAGAAGCATGATCGTCCAAGGCACGGTAGACCACAGCCAGATTGTGGTACCACGATGGGTGCCCGCTATGCAGCCGATTAGCCCGTAACATGCGCTGTAACGCCCAACGGTAGCGATGCTGATGAAAGAGTGCCGAACCTAGAAAATGATGCGCCCCAGCATGTTCAGGATGGTGTTTCAGCAGCAAGCGGAACCGCTGCTCTGCCCCTTTCCAATCGCCATGATTCAAGGCATTCATACCCGCATGAAACAAACCGGGGGGCGGCGCAGGGTGATTATGGGTTAACAGACTGGTGATGGGTTCATTTAGTCCCCGTTCCAAGGGTTGCAAATGCTGAGCGTAGCGCTTCCAACGTTGACGTGAGCTGGTATAGATCGGTTGGCGCACCTGCCAAGAGCTGGCGGTTCGTACCACCTTTTTCTGTCGGGTATGGTCAAGCACAGCCGGGTCCCATGGCAGGTTCATATGGTCCAACATACGCCGTGCCTGATGTTCGGTGTCCTCCACCAACGCCTCATAGGGAACATCCAGAACCACACCAGGCAAAACGCTATGCCAATGCTGCATAAGATAGCGATAATCACGGATATGCCGCCCGCTGGCATAGAGGTCATTGGCGTAGCTCAACAGACCACTTTGTGCTTTAAAATGGACAAAGTAGTTGGATAGAGCGACATCCCTCACATCCCGCACACAGTGGATAATGCTGGCCTGGGGAAACAGCAGGTGAATCAAACCAACATGGAGAAAGTTGTGTGGTAGTTTATCGACAATGCGCGCTGATTCAGGGGATAGCTGCTCAAATTGTTTAAGCAATTCACGGGCAAAGTGATGCAGGGCATTGGGTAGCAGTTCCATGATGCAGTTTGGAAATGCCATGTGGCTACCCGTATGCTCTTCCCAGCTATTAAGCCTTTTTATAAAATCTGGCAATACACCCTGCTCTCCACCCCCATGACACTGTGGGTGGCTGGCCAAAATCTGTTCGACCAAGGTGGTACCGGAACGGGGCATGCCCACCACAAACACCAGTTTTTCACCCGATACACCGTGCTGACCCAACGTGTTAAACAGCGCGGGTTGAAAAGTGCTGATCATCCTGTGCACATAGCGGCTAAATGAGTCAGGGTCGGCGGGATAACGTGATGCTACGGCTTGGTTGGCTTCATGCAACAAGGCCCAGGCATGGTCATGATGTTTGTGGTATTCCCAGGCTTTGGCTAAACTAAACAGCATATTCGCATTAACAGACCCGGCTATGGAGGGTGTGCGCGCGATCCGTTCCAAACGCTCCAGGGCCTCTTCCGTCAAGGGAAACCTGCGTAGCCTCATCATGCCCTGTAGCGCGGATTGAGGATGGTGTTGAGCCATGCTCTCAAAACAGTGTTCAGCCTGTTTTAACGACCCTGTGGTTTCATAATACTTGGCGCTGGCAAGCAGCACTTCTTTGCCTTGAGGATCCAACGCCTGGGCTTGCTGCAACCACCGCTGCGCTTGGGGCATATCCTCCTGCTCCATCGCCAATTCAGCTTGGCAAGTGTGCAGTAGCGCCTGTGTGGGGGCATCCTGGTTGTTGCATAATTGCCTTGCTTTGGCGATGGCTTCTCCAGCCAACGCCACATGCCCCTGCCCCAGAGCCATCTGGCTCAACTGCAACCACCAGTAAAGATTTTCCGGCCTGCGATGCAAAAGATCGATGAGCCACCCCATGGCTTTGGTGTCCCAACCCAGCTCCACCGCCAGACCAATGCGTAAATGGGCACACTCCAGGTCGTCTGGTTGCTGCTCTACCGCCTCATCCAGCTGGGCCAGCGCCTCTTCATGACGGCTGCAGGCGCACAACGCCTTGACTTGATAGGCCACCAACTGAGAAAGCGGTATAGCGTCATCGCTGGCACTGCGGTGCTGCTCCACAAGCGCTAAAGCCTCATCATGCCGCCCCATGCTGAGCAGAATATCCATGTGGGTGGACAACAAAAGGGGGAGTCTTCGCCCTACCTCACTTTGCGCCACAACCTGGCACGCTTCCAGGGCTTCAGCATAATGCCCCTCCCCCCACAAGGTGCGGGCCAGGTTTAGGCGTAGCGCCGGCTCGTGGGGCAACAGCGTTACCGCCTGCTGCAACAAAGGTAGAGCCAAATGATAGTGACGCTGGCTTAGATGACACATGCCCAGCCGCCCCAGGATCCATCCATCCTGTGGTGATCTCTCCAGTGCCTGTTGCAGAAGCTCCTTAGCTTGGGTAAATACGCCTAGCAGCAAGTAGCCCCCACCCAGATCCGCAAGCCCGGAGGCATCCAGATCCACCCTGTTCAAATAGGCTTGATCCAGCCAATGGGATGCCTGGACCTTCTCACCACGGTGGGCTTCCAACATACCAAGAAGAGCGGTCAAAGCAGCATGGTCCCTGCCCTCAATCGTCTCAATATGATGAAGACACCACTGCCACGCCTCTTGCACACTACCTTGGCGAAACAAGGCCCGCCCTTGTTCAACCACACTGGGTGGTTGCGACGAGCTAGACATAGAAAATGCCCCAGCTATTAAATATAGGAGAGTAAATCATGGTCTTCACTGGTGACAACAAAAGCATTGGTGGCAATGGTTATCGGATCGTCTTGGCCAGCCGTTAGGTCATAAGTCTTACCCTCAGCCATTTTAATGACCGCCAGTTCTCCCCCACTCCACTTGACCACTTTAGCCGATAAAGTGGTTAACCAGCCCGACCCATAATTCCATCTAGCAGAATTCTTAGCGGTGTAGTAGAAACCATTATTGGAGCTATTATCAATAGTATTATCCGTACCAAAATCAAAACCCGTTGCACCTGTGTGGTCCACTTTTAGATAGACGTGGTCGTTATAGCCAAAATGTTCAAAATTTAACGGACTGTCAGGATGGCCGGTGAAGGTGATATGGTATTCGGTACCAACATCCAAGGAGTAACCGCTATTCAATGCCCCGGATACGGTTATGCTTGTGGTGGTACCAGTCAAATCTCGAATGGTTGCAACATCAGAACTGGTTTCAATCGCAATACTTTGCCCCGTATCTACCCCCCCACTGCGGGTAAACAGGGAAATAGTGAAGGTTTCCCCATCATCGGAGAGGGTATCGCTGATGGTGTCAATGGAGAACTGGGTTCCAGTTTGATATGAAAGAGTACCAAGAGATAGTTCCCCACTGGTGGTGGAATAGTCATCTCCGGCCTGGGTCGTGCCATCGATCACAGAATAAGAGAGGTATTGAGACTCATAAAGAATATTTAAATCAAGGGCAAGCTGGTTACGCCAGACTTGGACTATAATGCCGGAACCCTCCTCAACAACATTATTTAAAATGCTCATGGAGTAGGTGGGAAAATCATCTGCAGCATTAATAATAGTCCCCGGCGTTTGCGTAACATATAGCTCGGCACTACCACTATAAACGGAGACCACACTTACATCAAAGTACTCATCATATTCAAATACATCATCATTTTCGGCTTCTAACTGTAGCGTCTGAACACTCTCCCCGGCGGCAAACGTGACAAGCTGTCCATTGCTTTGGGTTTGAGAAAAATCCTGATTTAAACTGACGTAATCGAGAGAATAGACTTGCGGATCACTTGTTACGCTAAGGGCCAGCACCAAAGAATCGGTAGCATCTCCAAGACGATGGAGGGTCACCTCTGCCGCCGTTCCTTCCGTTATTGCCCCAACGGCATCCATGCTGATGCCTGCCGATTCATTATCCATAATGGTCGCCGTGGCTGTGGCACTTTGAATCGTCGCACCTGTAGAAGCATTACTTAAAGAAATACTAAAATCTTCACCCCCTTCTGCCAGAGTATCATCCACGGTAGCTATGGTAATGAGCTGACTGGTCTCCCCAGTAGCAAAAGTGGCCGTACCTGCGGGGGCATTAAAGTCTGTACCAGAACCCGTTGCTGTTCCATCGGCAAAGGCATACTCTACCGTTTGATCCGCCTGGGCATCCCCCGTGCGTAACAGGGTAAAGGTAGCGGTCTGCCCCTCCTCAACCAATCCTGTGGTGACCGAAAGGCTGGTAACATCACTACTGTCGTCGGTAATTGTTAGCGTGGTGGCCGCTCCAGCACTGCCCCCTGAAGAGGGGGTCAAGGCGATCGTGAATGCCTCATCCCCTTCATAAAGGGTGTCGGCATTCAGTGAGATCGTCACCAACTGCTGACTCTCCCCAGTGGCAAAAGTGACGGTACCGCTGGAGGCGGTTAAATCATCCGTTCCTTCACTGCCACCACTATCATTAAGGCTGTAGACCACCGTTTGATCCGCCTGGGCATCCCCACTGCGGGCAATAGTCAGGGTTACGTTGCTGCCCTCATCCGCAGTGATATCACCATTGGCAATGCTAAAAGTGGTCTGATCGGCACTATCATCCACAATGGTGGCTGTGTTCTGGGCAACACTGAGACTAACCAAACCTTCGCCTGCTGCGTTGGAGAGGCTGACACTAAAGGTTTCATCCCCTTCATAGAAGGTATCTGCTGCCGTGGCCAGGGAGATCACCTGACTGGTCACACCTGCAGCAAACGTAGCGGTACCACTAGCCCCCGTGTAGTCACTGCCCGACACGGCGGTTGCGTCGCTGCTGGCCCATTCTACTGTCTGCGAGTAGCCCGTTGCTCCTCCACGAAAGATGGTGAGATTCAGATCATTACCCTCAGTGGCACTGCCAGAGCCCATGGAGAAGAAGGCGACATCATTATCAATAATCTCTCCGGCGGCATTGGCATCCGCAAAAGCTACCCCATCACCACCACTCAGCCCCACGGTAAAACTCTCAGTCGCCTCCCCATCGCTATCATCGGTGGTTGCAACGGTAAAGGTTTGAGAGTCCACCCCTGAAGCAAAGGTCAAAGTGCCACCGGTACTGGCATAATCGTCACTGCTGGCGTTGCCATTGGTAAAGCCATAGGTGATCAACTGATCGCTCTGCGCATCTCCGCTGCGGGTTACCACAAAGGTCATGGCATCCCCCTCCGTAGCCGAGACATCGGCGATAGAAAAGGTGGCCACATCCGCAGCGTCATCGGTAATCTGGCCAGTGGCTAGGCTACTGCCAATGGTGGAACCGGTAGACGCACCGCTAAGACTGATCGAGAACTGCTCATCCCCTTCATACAGGGTATCGCTGGTTGTGGTTACCGTAACCAGTTGGCTGCTCTCTCCCATAGCAAAAGTCACGGTTCCGCTGGTGTTGGTATAGTCACTACTTGCGGCGGCGCTATCATCGCTCAAGGCATAGGTCACAGTCTGGTTAGCCTGAGCATCACCAGAACGAGAGATGGTGAAAACCAGATCACTACCCTCGGCTGCGGTGGCATTAGCCACAGAGAAGGTGGTCAGATCGGTGCCGTCATCCATGATCGTGGCTACCGCTTCTGCGGCCGTAATGCTAAATACCCCCTCCCCAGCAGCATTGGAGAGTGACACACTAAAGGTCTCATCGCCTTCGTAAAGGGTATCAGCCGCTGTGGCGATGGTGATCAGCTGGCTGGTAACGCCTGCGGCAAAAGTTGCTGTACCACTGGCCCCGGTATAGTCGCTGGCGGAAGCGGCACTACCATCACTGCTGGCCCACTCCACAGTCAGTGAAGTACCCACTGCATTGTCACGATAGATGGTAAGTACCGTATCACTACCCTCCGCCACGCTACCTGAAGCGATGGATAAAAAGGCAAAATCATTATCGATGATCGAGCCCGTGGCCGTGTCATCGGCATAATCCACGCCGCTACCACCGCTTAGGCTAATGGTAAAGCTTTCATCCCCTTCACCTTCGGTGTCGTCGTTGGTCGCTACCGTAATGGTTTGCGTCTCTACACCGGTGGCAAACGAAACAGAGCCAGCGGTGCTGGTATAATCTCCGCTGGAGGTATCACCATGGGTAAATCCATAGCTCACCACCTGGGTATCTTGAGCATCCCCACTACGGGTCACCACAAAGCTAACGGTGTTACCCTCGGTAGCAGAAGCATCGGCAATAGAGAGCGTCGTACGATCATGGGCATCGTCGGTGATCTGACCCACCGCACTGCCGGTTCCAATATGGGAACCGCTAGAGCCATTGCTCAAGCTGATGCTAAACTGCTCATCCCCTTCGTAGAGGGTGTCGGACAGCGTACTCACCGTCACCAGCTGGCTACTCTCGCCAGTGGCAAAAGTGAGCGTGCCGCTTTGGTCGGTATAGTCGGATCCTGCCGCGGCGCTGTCTGCTGCCAGTGCGTAATCCACTGTTTGATCGGCCTGAGCATCCCCTTCCCGGTACACCGTAAAAACCAGATTACCCGCCTCTGCCGCCGTGCCGTTGGCGACAGAAAAGGTGGTTTCATCTTGCACATCATCGGTAAGGGTGGTTTGAGCCGTGGCATTGACAATGGATGTGCCCGTAGAGCCGTTACTGAGGGAGAGACTAAAGGTCTCATCCCCCTCATACAACGTATCGCCACTGGTGCTTACCGTAACCAGTTGGCTATGGGCACCGGTGGCAAAAGTAACCGTACCGGATTGATC
>NZ_JBAHUQ010000055.1 GCF_036689865.1 Magnetococcus sp. PR-3 | reverse complement strand
GTGGCAAAGGTGAGCGTGCCGCTTTGGTCGGTATAGTCGGATCCTGCCGCGGCGCTGTCTGCTGCCAGTGCGTAATCCACTGTTTGATCGGCCTGAGCATCCCCTTCCCGGTACACCGTAAAAACCAGATTACCCGCCTCTGCCGCCGTGCCGTTGGCGACAGAAAAGGTGGTTTCATCTTGCACATCATCGGTAAGGGTGGTTTGAGCCGTGGCATTGACAATGGATGTGCCCGTAGAGCCGTTACTGAGGGAGAGACTAAAGGTCTCATCCCCCTCATACAACGTATCGCCACTGGTGCTTACCGTAACCAGTTGGCTATGGGCACCGGTGGCAAAGGTGACCGTACCGGATTGATCGCTGTAGTCGGTACCTGACCCGGTGGCACTGCCGGCCACCAATGCATATTCAACGGTTTGATCCGCTTGAGCATCTCCATCACGGGTAATGGTAAACACCAGGTTGGAGCCCTCTGCCACCGAGCTGACCACCGATACACCCAAGGAGGTAATATCTGCACTGTCATCCACAATGGTCGCGGTAGCCTGTCCATCCCCCACATGCCCGCCGGTTGAGACAGAGCCCAAAGAGATGGAGAAGGTCTCATCCCCTTCATACAACGTATCGCTGGAGGTAGCCACTGTGACCAGTTGTGACGCTTCGCCGGTGGCAAAGGTAACCGTGCCCGCTGCGGCACTATGGTCTACAGCGGACCCTGCCGCCGTGCCATCGGTAAAGCTGTAGGCCACCGTCTGATCGGCTTGAGCATCTCCATTACGGGTGATGGTAAAGACCAGATCACTCCCCTCCGCCACCGATGCATCGGTCACGGAGAAGGTGGTTTCATCGTTGCTGTCATCGGTGATCACACCGGTTGCCGTCGCCACAGAGATGTGTGAACCGGTAGAACCATTGCTCAAGCTGATGCTAAACTGCTCATCCCCTTCGTAGAGGGTGTCGGACAGCGTACTCACCGTCACCAGCTGGCTACTCTCACCCGTGGCAAAGG
>NZ_JBAHUQ010000054.1 GCF_036689865.1 Magnetococcus sp. PR-3 | reverse complement strand
TTGCTGTGTCTCAAAAATAGGGTGATTAATTGTAGCGGTTGGGTTGTGAAGGCCAGTAGGCGAGATCACAGGCTTTACTTTTTGCTAACTCTCTAAGGTAAATATTGCGATCAAGTAAGGCGTTGCCCTCGGTCCCATCTGCATTTTTAAAATCTGCCAAACCTGGCCAAATAAGAAAGCCCAACAGAATATCCTGCCCATCAGATGTATTGTTTTTTGAGATCTTGTTGGCGGCAATTTCTGTATTGGTTTTATATTCAACTTCAAGTTGCTGACAGCTTAGCGAGGTATCTAACCGTTGTTTGGTTTCTACGGTGTTGGCATCTCTTGTAGAGACACATCCTGATAAAATGAAAATGGATAGACAAAAAAGGGTGAACTGTAACGGTTTCATAAGTGAAGTTCCTGGGGTTAGATCGGGTTAACAAGCCCAAATGTTGGGCATAATAAGAGGCATTATTAGGGTTGAAAACAATAAAAGTTAATAGGGAGAGCGTGGTATGTGCTGCAAACAGTAGACCAATATTATATATAATATGATAAAAAACAATATCTATAGATAGGCTCTTGGGTGTGGAGAGTATCCGGGTAGATGTTGCTCGGTGCTGATATACGTATAGACAAGGCAGCTATTGCAGTGAGTGATTCTGGTCAAACAGGCGTGTGAGCGAGAGGGAGGCAGAGGTTCTGGCACAATGAGGTGGGGGAGGCCCGGATGCCCCCCTACATACGGGTAGGGGGGCACTGTGTCGGGCTCAATCAGGTGATCTACTTAGGTAATGACTGTGGGCTTGTCGCGTCCTGTATGTTTTTTGACCCCTGCAATGGTATCTGCAATACGAATGAGATCAGCCAGGGCTTCTTGAGCATCACGATCCTGTTTGTTCGCTTGGGGCTCATACCGCTCCAGGTAGATACGCAAGGTCGCACCGGAGGTTCCTGTACCAGAGAGTCGGAAAACAATGCGGCTGCCATCTTCAAACAGAATTCGTACCCCTTGCTTGCTGGTGGATGCCCCATTAACCGGATCGGTATAGGCAAATTCATCCGCCAGCTTAATGGTTAAACCTTCATGACTTTGTCCGGCTAAGGCGGCAAAGTTACCCCGTAGGTCTGCCATCAGTTGGTTAGCTGCTGCGGAATCTACCCCCTCATAGTCGTGGCGGGCGTAGTAGGTGCGGCCATAGGTGGCCCATAGATCTTTAACCACCTCCTCAACCGAGGCTTTGCGGTGGGCCAAAATATTTAACCAGAAGAGTACCGCCCACAGCCCATCTTTTTCACGCACATGGTCTGACCCGGTGCCAAAGCTCTCTTCGCCACACAGGGTGGCTTTACCAGCATCGAGTAGGGAGCCAAAAAATTTCCAGCCGGTTGGGGTCTCAAAGCAGGCAAAATTTTTCTTCTCCGCCACGCGGTCTGCAGCTTGGCTGGTGGGCATAGAGCGGGCGACACCTGCAATACCACGGGCATAACCGGGGGCACAGGTACCGTTCTCTGCCAACACGGCCAGTGAATCACTTGGGGTCACAAAAAACTGTCGCCCGAGGATCATGTTGCGGTCGCCGTCCCCATCCGAAGCTGCGCCGAAGTCCGGTGCATCCTCTGCCCACAGCTGTTCCACCAGATCTTTGGCATAGGTTAGGTTGGGGTCTGGATGTCCACCACCAAAGTCTGCTTTAACCACACCGTTAAGAACCGTACCTGCCGGTGCACCCAGACGGTTCTCCAGGATCTCACGGGCATAGGGTCCGGTGACCGCATGCATGGCATCAAACAAAATACGAAAGCCCCCATCTAACAAACGCCGGATGGCATCAAAATCAAACAACTCTTCCATCAACTGGGCATAATCGTTCACGGGGTCGATGATGCGGACCAGCATATCTCCGATCTCTGAATCGCCCAGATAATCCAGGTCTACTTCTTGATCCGCCCAGACTTTATATTCGGTAATGGCTTTGCTCTGGGTAAAAATGGCGTTGGTGATGCTCTCTGGGGCTGGACCCCCGTTGGAGACATTATATTTAATGCCAAAATCTCCATCAGGACCTGCAGGATTGTGGCTGGCGGAGAGTACAATACCGCCAAAGGCCTCATACTTACGGATTAAGTGGGAGACCGCTGGGGTAGAAAGTACGCCACCCCGGCCCACCAGTACTTTGCCAAAACCGTTGGCGGCCGCCATATGAAGAATGGTATGGATCGCCTCACGATTGTGGTAGCGGCCATCGCCACCCAATACCAAGGTTTTGCCTTGATAATCTTCCAAAGTATCAAAAATGGATTGAACGAAATTTTCTAAATAATGGGCTTGTTGAAACACCGTAACCTTTTTACGTAGGCCGGATGTTCCGGGTTTTTGATCCACAAAAGGGGTCGTGGTGATGGTTTGAATGCTCATGTTGACTCCGTGGGCGCGATGAGAAGCTGATCTGAGGATATTAGGCACTCTTTAACAGGGATAAAACAACCAACTGCATTCGTGACGGGATTTTTACCATCTTTTCACCATTTTCGAACAGGATGGTCTCTCCACTGTCCTGGATTCTGAGTTATATCCATTGGGGTGTATGCCTATCAACGGTATACATACCCCTTATCAGGGAGCTTGTTATTGACTCTTGTGCCTGTATTGGGCATTCTCCGAGCATCTTAATAGTGGAATCTCCAAGCCGAGGAGTCTGAAACTCATGTCTTTTCCTTCTGCATTTTACCGTTGGCGTCCGCACCCCTGGCACGGTCTTGAGGTCGGTCCTCAGGATCAGTTTCCTGGTGTGGTGCATGCCTACATCGAGATTACCCCCTTCGATATGGTGAAGTACGAAGTGGACAAGGCCTCTGGTTACCTGCGTGTGGACCGTCCCCACCGTAGCTCATCTCAGCCGCCTGCTCTGTATGGTTTTGTACCCCGCACCTACTGTGGTGACCGGGTAAAGGCGCTCTCACCTGAGTCTGACCGTGGTGATGGTGACCCCCTTGATATCTGTGTGATCAGCGAGCGTCCCATCGCCAAGCCTGAGGTTATTCTCAACGCCCGTGTCTTGGGTGGTATGCAGATGATCGATGGTGGTGAAGCAGACGATAAAATTATTGCTGTGCTGGCCAACGATAATGTTTGGGGTAGCCTGCAAGATATTGATGAAGTTCCTCAGGTGCTGACCGAGCGTCTGCGTCACTACTTCTCGACCTACAAGATGGTCCCAGGTGAAGAAGATAAGGTCTCTGTGGATGTCACCTATGGTCGTGAGCACGCCATGAAGGTGATTAAAGCTTCCTGCGATGATTACATCGACATGTATGGTGGCTAATCCTTGAAAGAGGATAAGAATAAAAAGAAACGGGGCTTTGATGCCCCGTTTTTTTTGTGCTTAATGATTGATAAGCTATTTTTTTATGCTGAATGTGGAAGGTGCTTATGCCCACAATTCAAGATCCGTTACCAGCCTGTACCGTACAGCCCTGTCGGAGTTGTCCTGGACAAGCGGAGTTGATGGGGATGGTCGATTTTTCCAAAACCAGTGCCAATGCACGGGGTTTGTTTTTTCCCACAACAGGTATTTCTGTTTTTTATTATCGGTGTACCCCGTGCGGTATGTTGCTAACCCCCTATTTTGACCCGTTTAGCCGGGAAGATTTTTTAACCCATGTGTATAACCATGAGTATTATGAAAAAATAGATCTTGGTTATGCCAAAGAGCGCCCTGCTGCGTGTGTTCCATTAGGTTCGAAAGTTGCTTGAACCCCTAAAAGAGCACCTCACATTTCTGGATTATGGATCGGGTGGGGGGCATTTTTATAACGCCATGGTGCAAGCTGGCTATAACATTCAGTGTTATGACCCCTTTGATGTTAAAGGGGGAGAAAAACCCCAAGGGCACTTTGATGTCATCACAGCCTTTGAGGTTTTTGAACATCTGGTCCACCCCAAGGAAACCGTGGCATCCTTGGTTGACGCATTAAATCCGGGTGGTATGGTGTTGTTTACAACCACCCTGAATAGACAAAAAACCCCGCAGGAAATGATGAACTGGTGGTACTTAGCCCCTAGAAATGGACATTGCTCACTCTATACGGCGGAATCCCTGGTCTATTTATGGGATTCTGTTGGCTTTAAATGTTTGAACCAAAGCCAGACAACCCATTTTGCCTTTAATCCTCAACAGCCCTCTTCATTTATACAGGTACAGCAAGGCTCCCAGGGTGAGCCACGGTTAAGGTTTGCCCCACTTCGCTAACTTAGCGGTTGATGTTGTTTCAGCTCAGGCAACTTAACCCTTGAAAAGGCCAGAAAATCTGAGAAAATACAACTTAAGGGTGGGCATTATAGTGATAGTTGAAAATATAAATAAGAAAAAAGTTCAATACATCGCCCTTAATCCATACGTTTCTGCTTGTTTTTAAGGCTGTGATGGGTAAATTGGATTGATGGGAGTTATTGCGTCAATTCTGTAAATAAATGGAATCCCCGGTTGTACCCTTTTAGGGGCCGATAAAAACAAGGGGAGTTGTGACATTCTATAAGACGCGCAACATTCAAGATTCATGAATGTTTTGATCACCGGATTTAAGCCATGAAAAGCATGTTTACGGGGCGCCGCTTGCAGCGAGTGGTGCTGGGGGGCGTTGCGCTTCTGGCTGGCCTGATATTATATCTGTTCATCGCCGATGCACAGTTTATAGGCTGGTCAACGGTTACTCAGCCCCAAACTTCATTAGAAACGGTACCTACGGTGCTGGTGGTTACCCCTGCCGGTCTGGTTCTTCTGGGTATTTTCTTATTGCTCATCGTTTATTTCATCTACCGCAAATGGGTACGGCCCCTACGGTTAATGCTGGAGAGTATTTTCCATGTGGTGACCTGTGCACGTGAAGGACGCTTTGATGTGCGTGCTCGTTCGGACTGCCCTGGTTCGGTCGGTGAAATTGCCATCCAGTTAAATAGCCTCATGGACCAACTACACCTGGGTGTGGATGCGATCAATAAAGATGTGGTGCAACTGACCAACTTTCATGCCGAGGGTCAAACCAATAAGTTGACCATGGCCGTGGAAGTGGTGGAGTCCCTGGTAGAGGTCTCTCAATTTAAGCAGCATATTGAGGAAGATCTGACCAAAGGGGAGGTTTACAACCGCATCGGAAATATTATTGAACATAAATTTGGTTTGGAGCGTTATACCATTTATGAGGTCTCCAGCAGCCAAAACCGTATGCATCCCGTGCTGGTGAGTGGTGAAGAGGAAGGTATGTGCCGCTGGTGCCGCCAGGAGGTACAGTTTAGTGCCGAGCTTTGCCGTGCCCAGCGCACAGGGCGCATCGTTGATGGTGTGGAGCATCAAACCATCTGTAATCAGTTCTATAACGATACCGATCAAGAGCTCTCTTTTTACTGTTTGCCGGTCTTACACTCCGGGACCGTAGGGAACGTGGTGCAGTTGGTGGTGGAGCCAGATATGGCCGCCATGTTCCCGTATATCATCCCCTTTCTTCAGGTTTTTCTTAGAGAATCCTCCTCTGTGATCGAGTCTAAACGATTGATGGAGAAGCTGCGGGAGTCGGCCTTGAAGGATCCTCTAACTGGTTTGCATAACCGTCGCTTCCTGGAGGAGTATGAGCGTACCATCGTGGCAACGGCGCAACGTAAAGAGATGTATCTATCCATTTTGATGATGGATTTAGATCATTTTAAAATTGTGAACGATACCCATGGACATCAGGTTGGGGATACGGTGCTCAAGTCACTGGCCACTGCGCTCATGGCACAAATTCGAGCTTCGGACTTGGTGGTACGTTATGGGGGTGAGGAGTTCATGGTGGTATTGCAAAATGAAAATACCCATATGGGCACCACCATAGCTGAGAAGATCCGTATGGCGGTTGAACGGCTGAAAATCAATATTCCAGGCGGTATTCTACAAAAGACCATCTCTATTGGTGTGGCAGAGTTTCCGACCGATGGTGTGAGCTTTGCGGAGGTTGTAGAGAAAGCGGATATGGCACTGTACCGGGCCAAAGAGCAAGGTCGTAACCGTGTTATCACCCATAGTACAGAACAGACCCCCACCGAACCCGATGATGAAGAGCGACCTGAAAAAAATACGGTTCATTTGCTTAAGCAGAGCTAAGCGCGCTGTCATAGCGACAGAGTACCCCCTCAGACTCATCTTTATATGGCCAAATCTTGTGCGATAGGGGTGCAAGATTTGGTCTATCCATCCCGTTCCCAACCGTTATCCAGGGTTTAAACATCTGCGCTTTTTTTAATAAACGTCAGCTCTGATCAGGTTGGCCGTTTATTCAAGACTGTGTTGAACCGTTATCTATTCCATCGAATGCAGTAACCAGGGATCAGGCTACCTGAATAAATGGGTAGATCTGTTGGTTTTCTTACTTGCATGGGAACCTTCATGGATACATGGTTGTCTGTACAAAGGATCTATTGATAGAGGATCCATAATACTTATGCACAACCACAACACTGTTTTTAGTTAAGGGATGCCAAAGATGAAAATCACCTGGAAAGCGCATGTTGTCGGCGCACTGACCCTGGTTGCAGCACTGTCTGCTCAACCGGCTCTGGCTGTTGATGAAATGGCCATGGTTACAGAGAGCCGTGGTGCGGTGAAAATGTTTTTTGGGAAGCTAAAGGGCACCCTGATGCAAGGTATGAAGAGTGGTGGTCCCGGTGCAGCGGCGACACTGTGCAACAGTGCTGCCGGGGGTATTGGTAATATGGCCTCCAAAAACTATGGTGGTACGGTTGCTCGTACCAGCTTGAAGGTGCGTAACCCAGATAATGCCCCGGATGCTTGGGAGCGTAAAGTGCTGGAGAGCTTTGATGCCCGCCTGGCCGCAGGAGAAGATCCCAAAAAAATGGAGCATCATGAGGTGGTTATGGTGAATGACCAAAAGGTATTCCGTTATATGAAGGCGATTCCTACCGCCGCTAAGCCTTGTTTGGCGTGCCATGGTGAGAAGATTCATCCTAAGGCTGAAGTGACCCTAAGCCGTCTCTACCCAAATGATAAAGCCCGTGGTTATAAGGCCGGTCAGATCCGGGGTGCCTTTACCTTGAAAAAAGAGATCAAGTAAACGTACCATCCTGATCCAAAAAAAGCCGGTATCGTGGGTGATACCGGCTTTTTTTATGATCGATAGCCCAGGTTGATGCGGGGTGATCAATAGAGAACAGCCAAGGTGAGATCCTGAGCGTTACGAACCTACAGGGCTGTAGGGGTTCTATCTATTATAGGTTTTAGCCAGCTCTACAAAGCCAAGGGTGTAACGCATGGTGTGTTCCAGAACACCATAAGGCCGTAACGCCGTGGGGTGAGTAAACGCACAAGCCAACGGGCACACCATCTTCTGGTCACGCTGTAAGCCTATGCCGAATCGCTCATCACAAAGGGCTTCAGGTTAAACCTGCTGTGCCAGGTCATCTTTCTGCCCATGGTTGGTGTGATCCTGGGATCTGTTTGAACCGTGCTATCGTGTGCGGTCTCAGTAAACCATTGATCTGTCAACGCAGGTGTCGCGCCACGGAGCAACCCTGCAGCTATGCAAGGGGCATGTGTGGCGTCGCGTGGCGGATCAAGCCTTGATGCTAGAGATCTTTTGCATGGCTGGTTACATATCCGCTGGTTTTAATCTCTGAGTTCAGAAGGGAGGGGAAAGGCCAAATACTCTTTGGTGACAGAGAGTAAATCCACTTTATCCACACGTTCTTTAAACCGCTCGAGCAGTTCCTCAATCAAAATTTCCGGTGCAGAAGCGCCAGCTGTTACCCCTAAAGTTTCTATCCCCTCTAACCAGCTCAGATCAACATCCCCTGCATTCTCAATTAAGTGGGCTGGGCAACCGTGCTGTTCCGCAACTTCCCGTAGTCGGTTGGAGTTGCTGCTGTTGGGGGCGCCTAGAACGAGAATAAGATCCGCCTCTTTGGCCAGAGCTTTAACCGCATTTTGGCGGTTTTGGGTTGCGTAACAGATATCCTCTTTGGCCGGTTCCTTAATGGCAGGAAAACGGTTTTTTAACTGCTCAACCATGCCACGTGTTTCATCCACGGAGAGTGTGGTCTGGGTGATGTACGCTATATTTTGATCCTGAGCCAGTTCAAGTTGCTCAATCTCCTTTGGCCCAGAGATGAGCTTCATGCGGTTGGCTTCAAGCTGGCCCATGGTGCCTTCAACTTCCGGGTGCCCTTCATGGCCGATGAGCAGTACTTGAAAAGCCTCACGATCCAGCCGTTCGGCCTCTCGGTGTACCTTATCTACGAGAGGGCAGGTGGCATCCAGAATTTTCAGGGGGCGGCGTGCCCCTTCGGCTTGCACATGCTTAGAGACACCATGGGCTGAGTAAATGGCGACAGCTCCATCCGGTATCTCATGCAGTTCTTTAACAAACACGGCCCCTTGATTACGTAGATGTTCAACCACCCACCGGTTATGTACGATCTCATGCCGGACATAGATGGGGGGACCAAATTTTTCCAAAGCTTTTAGCACAATGGCAATGGCTCGGTCTACACCGGCACAGAAACCTCGGGGTTCAGCGAGCAAAATACGCATTGATTACTTATCCAGTTGCAGTTGGGAGATATGGTGAGCGCGAATTAACGGGCCATTACGCCAGCCAATACGGCCACGTACCTCGACCTTTTGGTTCTTTAGATCTTTAAAGCTGCCAAGGGTTTTGCGGAAATAGGCTTGCCAATCCCGATGGCTGATAGAGATGGTAAAATCTTCACGCCAGTTTTTACCAAAATTTAAATAGATCCATTTACCTTTTTTAATCACCTTTTGGATCTGGCCGCGGACAATACGGTAAGCACCCACATGGCCCCGTGCCTCTTTATGATCAATCAGCCAGTGCCCTTGCTCCCAAGCACCAACACCTGCTTTACGGGCACGGCGTTCCACCTTCATATACCGTTTAAAGCGGCTTAGGTCGCCGCTGGCGTAGACAATGGCTAGCCCCTCTTCCAACAGTACTTCCCCAAGGTCCTGCCCATCTGGTAGCTCCACATAACACAGTGGTCGCTTGTAGACATCCCGCTTACGACCCTTTTTTTCGAGGGTCAGCTTGACGCTATGGCCACGGTTCATCAAAAGATATTGGGCTCTTTTTTTAGCTTCCAGAGCATAGGGTTCAGCAGGGTTGCGCTCACTCTCCATTTCAGGTGTATCAATACCCATAATCCGGATACGACCAACATCAAAAATGGTAAAGGTATCCCCATCCACCACAGCACCTGGGACTGCTTGGAGAGGAAGACGTCGCCCGTCGGCCCAACTGTTCATGGTTGTACTCCATAAAAAGAGGCTGAGCAGTAAGGAGAGCAACAGCTTGGGTGTCTGTACCATGATGGTTTCCTTATGCGGTCTGTAAGGCACCGGTCAGTTGGGAAATGGAATCCACCCCCTGTTGCTTTACCCCATGGCGAAGCTGCTTGGCTATGGCCATGGGTAATAGAGGATCTTTAAATAGGCTGGTACAGATCCCCGTAGCGGCAGCACCGACCAAAAAGAACGCCAATACATCGTCTGCATCGGCAATACCACCCTGACCAATAATGGGGATGTTATGTTGTTTGGCCAACTGGTAGGTCTGCCATACCTTCAACAACGCAACTGGTTTAACCGCTGGGCCAGAGAGCCCACCTTGCAGATTACCTAAAATGGGTCGGCGGTTTTTAACATCAATGGCCATACCCATGAGGGTATTCATCACCGACAGTGCATCACTGCCGGACTCAATTGCACGTTTGGCCACCACGGTAATGTCGGTCACGTTGGGTGAAAGCTTGGTAATGACGGGTTTATTGGTGGCTTTTCTGACCTGCTCAACCACAGCACCCGCCATGTCAGGATCGGAACCAAAGGCGATGCCCCCTTCTTTGACATTGGGGCAGGAGATGTTGATTTCAATACCCGCAACAGGGCTGTCATCAAAAATACGGGCAATCTCACCATACTGTTCGGTGGTAGAGCCGGAGATATTGGCAATTAGTGGGGTATTTATCTGGCTTGTTAAGCGAGGCAAAATTTCATCCACCACGGTGCGGGCACCTGGGTTTTGTAAGCCAATGGCATTGAGCATACCACTGGGGGTCTCTGCCAGACGGTGGGGGGCATTACCCCGCTTAGGTTCCAAAGTCGTGCCTTTTAGGCAGATGGCCCCAATGGCATCAAAATCAAATCCATCCAGGGTTAACAGTTCTTCACCAAAGGCAACACAGCCAGAAAGTAAGACCAGCGGGGTGCGCATGGATATTCCGGCAACCTTGACGGCGATCGGGTCTGTAGCAGGGGTGGTCACGTTGGTGGACTCCTGGTGGGTGTGATTCATGGGCGGGTGCTATCCTAACAAATTTGCCGGTCTGGGAGAATAGGGGGGTGTGACATGGTCTAAAAGTTAGGGGGGTTGTTTTACTGTTCACCGTAAAAAAACATGCGCGTTACCATTTCTCCTTGGACAAAAAAGAATGACCTGCTATTTTTGCCCACCCTTGAGGAGAAAGTGGCTCCAAAAAGGCTGCTATTAAGGCAAAAAATTATTTATATACATCCGTTTTTCATGGGCTTGTAAGGATTGATGTCCTGGCCCGCTCTTTGCGTATTCTTTAGTGTGTAAAATCGTTTTAGGTGCATCCTTCAGTCAGTTTTTGCCCACAGATTAAGGGTAAACGCTGTTTGAGGACCATTGTATATGGGAGACTGCCATGGGTAGCCATCAAGCCATGATCAAAGACCCCTCTGTGGTGATTGACAATCTAGAGAGCTATGAAGAGGCTCTGGTGCGCATCAACGATCTTTTGGAGATGCCCCACTCCAAGCGGGTAGACCGCATGTTGGACCCTCTTCTCAAAGCGGTGACCCGCTATGAACAGAACCTCTATGACGCCAGTCGTAGCCGCATGGGTATCTAACGCCTAAATTTTTGATGATGTGCAAGAGATCATGCCATGATCTCTTGCCTTCTGCTGCTTAGTGCCGTTCTGCCCTCTATCTTTATGAACAAGATCTTGCATTTGGCGATCTCAGCCATTGTATCCTCTTTAGGTTAAGAAAATCCTATGGGTTTGCCCCGCTTTGTGTGGCGATGGGTTGGCTGTTTGATATGCCAAGCACGTCATGGAGAAGGTGCAGACTTATTGAGCTTTTTTCTTTTTTAAGGCCTGCAAAAGTGATCGGATTTCCGCCAGTTTAAGGACCCAAGCTGCCCCAAAAAATAGGGCAATACCGACAATGATGGTCGGCAGTAGCGCCAACGCCCGCAATGAGGTGCTGGCGTTGGGATCGCTGGGCCAAAGCAGTTGATGCATGGCCAAAATACCAACCCCCATAATGATGGTAGCGATAACCCCTTTAAACAGTGCTTTGGGAAAGCCCGGTTCCGGCTTAAACCCCGTTTGTTTTTTAAGCGCCCTAAGCAGCAAAAACATATTGAGATAGCTTGAGAGGGTGGTGGCTAAAGCCAGCCCGACATGGCCCAGTGGGAACATCAGGATGACATTGAACACCATGTTGGCCAGCATGCTGATGATCGCAATACGTACAGGGGTTTTGGTATCTTTGCGGGCATAAAAAGCTGGGGCCAGGACCTTGACACTGGCAAAGGCCATAAGACCCAGGGCATAAGCAAATAGGGCGTTGGCTGTTAGGCGGGTGGTTTCAGCGCTAAAGGCGCCCCGTTCAAAGAGCAGGGCAAGGATCGGCTCACGCAGTAAAATCAACCCAACCATGGCCGGTAAATTAATAATAAAGATCAGACGTAGGGCAAAATCCAGATCATGGTTTAAGGCGGCGTCATCCCGTTTGGCGGCATGAGCTGAGAGTGCAGGAAGGATCGCCGTACCCATGGCTATGCCAATTAAACCCAAGGGGAACTCCACCAACCGATCGGCATAGTAGAGGTAGGAGATGGATCCACTGGCTAAAAAGGAGGCCAGTAAGATATCAAACAGCAGATTAATCTGAGCGACAGAAACCCCGAGGATGGAAGGTCCCATCAGCTTAAGAATACGCCCCACCGCTTGGTGTTTGAGGTCCCAACGCAGTCGAAAAGGCAAACCGATTTTTTTTAGGGAGGGCCACTGCATGGCCAACTGGGCAGCACCACCTATAAAAACCCCCCAAGCCAGCGCTTCGGCAGGGTGGTCAACATAGGGTGTTAAAAACAGAGCAGACAAAATCAGCGCAATATTGAGCAACATGGGGGTGGCGGCCGGTATGGCAAACTGTCGATGGCTATTAAGAATACCCCCAGCCAAGGCCACCAAAGAGATAAAGAGTATGTAAGGAAAGGTAATACGGGTCAGATCAACGGTTAGTTGGTATTTATCAGGCTGATCCAAAAAGCCAGGTGCCGCCACCATAATCAGCCAAGGCATTGCCAGCTGTGCGATGGCGACCAACAGCATAAGCACCAGCAGCAGCAAGGTAAAGATCGCCTCACTGGCGCGGCGTGTCTCTTTGACATCACCAGCGGCCAGATAATCTGAAAATACCGGTACAAAAGCGGTACTAAATGCACCTTCGGCAAAAAGACGCCGTAAAAAGTTGGGTAATTTCAGAGCAACAAAAAAGGCGTCGGCTCCCATGCCTGCCCCAAAACCACGGGCGATCACAATATCGCGGACAAATCCGAGTATGCGTGACAACAGCGTAAAAAAACTAATGGTTCCCACCGCCCGCAGTAGGCCACGACGGGGATTGGGAGCAGGAGAGGTTGTGGTCACAGCGGTAATTTCCAGTCGATCTTATGAAGGAAAATGAACGGCTAGGTAAAAAATGATTGACGATTGCCACTTCTCTACCTATTCTGCCCGTTTCATCGGAACAGGTACCTTTTCCGTCATGTGCCCCTGTTTCCGCCGCTGCGTATCTTTTGCGAGCGCAAATAGGCGGGCACCGTAATGACGGTTGTTTGCACAACAGTAAGATTGAAACCGGAGAGTAGGTCAAGTGGCTAATCACAAGTCTGCCCTGAAACGCATTCGTCAAACCGCCAAGCGCACTGAAGCCAACCGCAACGACAAGGCTCGTATGCGTACTTTCGTTAAGAAAGTAACGACTGCCGTGCAAGAGGGCAACGTTGAGCTGGCCCAACAAGCTCTGCGTGAAGCTTCTGCCGTGATCACCCGCACCGCACAGCGTGGCGTGATTCACCGTAACCAGGCTTCTCGTCGCATCTCGCGTCTGAACAGTCAGGTCAAAAAGCTGGCCACCGCCAGCTGATCAAGCTTTAGAGATTAAGCCACCACCCTTTGGGTGGTGGTTTTTCTCATTGGGTCACATAGGGTCCAAGGTGCTGGGTTATCGCATAAGGGTGTAAGCGACTTATGCGATGATGTGTGCTTAAGATCTTGCCGAAACGTTGAGTCGTGCCCCAACTGCATGTATAAAGGTTCATCCCCGGCCACGGCGTGATCGAGGGGTGCGGCATGCACAGGGTAGGAGAGAAGGTTTCGGTAAGCTCTTCGGCCTTACAGCCCCTTTGGGCCCTGTGTGTTCCTATATGGAGAGGTTTTCTGAAAAAGGGTGCCGATGTGGTTCTTTTTAGGCCATGTGGGTGCCTGTTGGGGTCATACCCTTGCGCCCTTTTTCAGGTTACCTTTTCCGCCCCCCGCGCATCCGTGCCCACGCGTTCCAACGCTTAGCGGCAGGATAAATGCCCATGGAATTTTCTGAACTCCCCATCCCTGAGGTGGTTTTAGCGGGTATACGTGACTGTGGTTTTACACAGTGTACCCCCATTCAAGCAATAACCTTGCCCCTGGCCCTGTCAGGTAAGGATGTTGCCGGTCAAGCCCAGACCGGAACAGGCAAGACCGCAGCCTTCCTCATTGGTGCACTCTCCCATCTGGTTAACAATCCTCGTAAAGTTGCAAAGCATCCAGGGCGTAGTATGCCCCGGGTATTGGCCATTGCGCCCACCCGTGAGTTGGTTGCACAGATAGAATCAGACGCTAAGCTGCTCAATGCCCACACCAATTTTAAGCTGCACTGTGTGTATGGTGGTGTGGATTATGAGAAGCAAAAGCGCATTCTGCTGGAAGAGGATGTAGAGATTCTGGTTGGAACCCCCGGTCGACTTATCGATTATTTTAAGCAAAAAGCCTATGACCTAAAAGGGGTTGAAGTGCTTATTGTGGATGAAGCCGACCGCATGTTTGATATGGGCTTTATTGATGACCTGCGCTACATGTTACGCCGCTTGCCCCACTATAGCGATCGGCTATCCATGCTCTTTTCAGCGACACTCTCCTACCGTGCTCAGGAGATGTCTTATGAATATATGGATATGCCAGAGGTGCTTAGCACAACGGTCGATGTAAAAACCGCTGAGCGGGTCGACCAAAAACTGTTCCATGTGAGTGGTGATGAAAAGATCCCTCTCCTGGTGGGCCTGCTTCGGGATATCTTGCAGCATGAAGGTATTGACCCCAGTAAAGCCCCCGCTGAAGATGTGGAAGAGGGTGTTGAGGCAGAGGCTGCTTCGACTGCAGCGCAAGAGGGTGTTGAGCCAGAGGCCGCTTCAACTGCAGTGGAAGAGGGTGTGGAAGAAGAATCCTTTGTTCCCCACGCCGATGATCTGGATACCGAAGATGCTGCTCGCGCTGCGGAAGAGGCCCATGCTGATGAGCATAAGCCGGCCCCGGGTCGTAGCATGGTGTTTGTGAATACCAAACGGGCAGGTGAGCGTATTGAACGTTGGTTAAAAGCCAATGGCATTATGGCAGGATATCTCTCAGGTGATGTCCCGCAGATGAAACGCCTGAAGGTGCTTAAACGCTTTCAGGAAGGTGAGTATCCCGTTTTGATCGCAACCGATGTTGCTGGTCGTGGCCTGCATATCGATGGGGTAACCCATGTGATCAACTATGATCTGCCCGATAATGCAGAAGATTATGTCCACCGTATTGGACGTACAGCCCGTGCCGGTAACCGGGGTGATGCCATTGCCTTAATTGATGAAGAGGGTGCTTACTCTCTGGAGGCTGTGCAAGCATATATTGGCATGACCATTCCGGTAGAGTGGGCGGAAGATGATCTGTTCCCAGATCTGACACGTCCCCCCCCACGCCCCCGTAGTGATCGGGATAAGCGTCGTACCGGTAGTGGTGGCCGTTCTGGGGGTGGAGGACGCTCCGGTGGTGGCCGTTCTGGGGGCGGAGGACGTTCCGGTGGTGGCCGTTCTGGGGGCGGAGGACGTTCCGAGGGGCCAAAGCATAAGCCTGCCCAGCAAGCTCAAGGTGGTGAAACACCCAAGCCTGCCACGGCGAATAAGGGTGAAGGGGCAGAAGGGGGCGAGCAACCTAAGAAGAAGCGTCGCCGCCGTCGTCGCCGTAAGCCCGCTGCTGGTGGAGCCGCCCCACAGGGTGCCCCACAGAAGCCCTCGGGTGGTGGTGAGTAAACCGTATTTTCCAGCCTTAGATGGGCTGTATTTTTAATCATGGACGTGGTGTGAGGAAGATTGATGAGCGAGAACGAACAGGCTGCTGCTGAAGAGGCCCCCGTATTTCATGTGGTCAAACTTTACCTAAAGGATCTCTCCTTTGAGAGCCCCAATGCGCCAGAGTCTTTTGCGGTAGAGTCTGAGCCTAAAGCAGAGTTTAACCTGGATACCAAAGCCACCAAAAAGGATGATGATCACTACGAAGTCACCCTGGATGTGAACGTTAAAGTGGCTACGCCTGAAGGTAAAAGTCTGTTCTTGGCAGAAGTGACCTATGGTGGTCTGTTCCTGGTTAAGAATGTGCCAGATGAGCATATTCCCATGGTGTTGGGTATTGATTGCCCCAATATTCTGTTCCCATATGTGCGTCAGATCGTTTCCAGTGTTGTTCTGGAAGGTGGGTACAAGCCCATGGTGCTGGACCCCATTAACTTTGCCGCACTCTTTCAGCATGCCCAACAGCAAAAAGCGACCCAGCAAGAAGGCAACGCCTAATACAGTTGCCAACATGGGCCAAAAACAAAAGGGTGCGTAACCATACGCACCCTTTTTTTTTATCGTGTGC
>NZ_JBAHUQ010000053.1 GCF_036689865.1 Magnetococcus sp. PR-3 | reverse complement strand
GCACACAATAAAAAAGGGCCCAACCATAAAGGTTGGGCCCTTTTACATAGAAAAGAGAGGTTTATCAACCACGCACAACCGGTTTATATTTAATGCGGTGTGGCTGATCTGCACTGTCTCCCACACGCTTTTTGTAATCTGCATGATACTCTTGATAGTTGCCTTCAAAAAAGACCACCTCAGAGTTCCCCTCAAATGCCAGCATATGGGTACAGATACGGTCTAAGAACCACCGATCGTGGCTGACCACAATGGCACTGCCTGGAAACTCAAGCAGGGCATTTTCCAGCGCTTGTAACGTCTCAACATCCAGATCATTGGTTGGCTCGTCAAGTAGCAGGAAGTTACCACCACTTTTAACCAAATGCGCCATATGCATACGGTTACGCTCACCACCAGAGAGGTGTTTAACCTTCTTTTGCTGATCAGAGCCTTTAAAGTTAAACCAACTGACATACGCCCGTGAGTTGATTTCACGATCACCAAGCGCAATAAGCTCATTACCGTCAGAGATCATCTCCCAAACAGATTTTTCACCTTCAAGCTCATCACGGCCCTGGTCTACATAGGTTAACTTGACCGTTTCCCCCAGCTTAATGTCGCCATGATCAGGCTCTTGCTGTTCTGTCAGCATGCGCAAAAAGGTGGTTTTACCCGAACCGTTCGCACCAATAATTCCAAGAATACCACCACGGGGTAGCAGTAGGTTCAGATCATCAATCAGCAAGCGCTCACCAAAACCTTTGCGTAACTGATTGACCTCAAGCACCGTATCGCCCAAACGTGGACCTGCTGGAATAAACAGAGCGTTGGTCTCTCGACGTTTTTCACGATGCTGCGCGGCCAGATCTTCATAGGCTGCCAAACGTGCCTTGGATTTTGTACGACGGGCACTGGGCGAAGACTGCACCCAAGCCAGCTCTGTTTGCAGACGTTTACGCCGTCCTTCTTCTTCCTTTTTCTCTTGCTCTAGTCGCTTGTCCTTCTGCTCCAGCCAAGAGGAGTAGTTACCTTTCCATGGAATACCTTCACCACGATCCAGTTCCAAAATCCAACCTGCGACATTATCCAGGAAATACCGGTCATGGGTTACCGCTACCACAGTTCCTTCATAGTTGGCCAAGAACTGCTCCAACCATGCTACAGACTCTGCATCCAGATGGTTGGTAGGTTCGTCCAGCAGCAACATATCAGGCTGGGAAAGCAGCAAGCGCGCTAGGGCAACACGACGTTTTTCACCACCAGAGAGCTGAGTGACATCAGCATCCCAATCTGGCAGGCGTAGCGCATCAGCCGCAATTTCCATCTTCCGATCCAGATCCCAACCATCCAACCGGTCAATGGTCTCTTGCAACTCGCCTTGCTCAACGATGAGATCATTCATCTCTTCGTCGGTCATCTCCTCCGCAAACTTGGCAGAGACTTCATTAAAGCGATCGACGGCATCCTTAATTTCGGCCAAGCCCATTTCAACGTTACCACGGACACCTTTTTCAGGATCCAACTCGGGCTCCTGTGGCAAATAGCCTACTTTTACCCCATCAGCAGCTTTGGCTTCTCCATTAAACTCATTATCAATACCTGCCATGATACGTAACAGAGATGATTTACCAGAGCCGTTAAGGCCCAAAACACCAATTTTGGCACCCGGCAGGAAAGATAGAGAAATATCCTTCAAAATGGTGCGTTTATTGGGGGGGACCACTTTGGTGACCCGGTGCATAGAGTAGATATATTGATAGCTGGCCATGGAATATCCCGATGGTTCAGAAGTTCAAATAGAGCGTATAAAAAGGGCGCTTTCTCCTAGAGGAAAAAGCGCCCAGACAGTCCACTAGGGTGGTTAGGCAACCGGTGTCAACCACGCCATATGCTTGGCATCACGACCATGTACAATATCAAAGAAGCGCTTTTGCACTTCCTTGGTAATAGGTCCAGCATGGCCAGGGCCAATTTGGCGGTCATCTAACTCACGGATGGGGGTCACCTCTGCCGCAGTGCCTGTAAAGAAGGCTTCGTCAGAAATAAGCACCTCATCACGGGGGAAGCGTTGCTCCACGACCTGCAAGCCCATTTCACCAGCAATGGTAACAACGGTATTGCGGGTAATGCCATTCAAGGCAGAATCCAGGGGAGGGGTCTTCAAGGTATTACCTTGAACCAAGAAGAGGTTTTCACCTGAACCTTCAGCAACATAACCTTCCGTATCCAACAACAAGGCTTCATCATAACCACAGCGCAATGCTTCGGACTTAGCCAGAATAGAGTTGGGGTAGTTACCCACTGCTTTGGCGCGGGTCATCACAACATTGGGATGATGCCGGGTGTAGCTAGAGGTTTTAATACGGATCCCCTTCTCCATACCCTCTTCCCCCAGGTAGGCGCCCCATTCCCAAGCAGCGACCATGGCATGGCTTTTTAATGGGGCAGGGTTAATCCCCATAGACTCAGCCCCATAAAAGATCAAAGGACGGAGATAGCCGGACTTTAAGCCATTGACCTTAATGACCTCCAGGCAGACCTTATTGATCTCTTCGCGGGAGTAGGGCATCTCCATACCCAGAATATGGGCAGACATAAACAAACGTTCCACATGCTCTTCAAGACGGAAGATGGCAGGCCCCTGATCCGCTTCGTAGCAACGGATGCCCTCAAATACCCCCATACCGTAGTGTAGGGTGTGGGTCAGTACGTGTACCTTGGCATCGCGCCAATCCACGAACTGTCCATCCATCCAAATTTTTCCGTCTTTGTCCCACATGGGAACTCTCCTTACACTAAAAAAGTATACAGCCGCATAAAAGTCGCGGTTGTCCTTCAAGCCTATCTCGACAATTTGCACCATTGCCTAAGGACGGCAAAAGCGGAATTTTACCTTACTTCGACTGAAATCAAAAAGGGAAAACACACCTTTTTATCTCCAAGCCCATGATCGGATTAAACAGCGCCCAAATGTTGCTCATAAATGGGCCGCACCGCATCAAGATGTTCCTTCAGCTGTTGGAGTAAATCCTCCCCATCTTTAAGCTTACACAAACGGGCAACACGGGCCAAAGTTACAGGACTATCCTCATAAATACAGTTCTCAGAGCGATCATGGTGTAAACGTAAACGATTCTCCACCAGACGATAGAAGCGGTATGCATTGTCTAAAACTTGATAGGCAGGCTGATCTATTAACCCATTACGGTGTATGGAAAGCAGAGCACGGGTTGCATTTCTCTGTACCAAATTTGCATAGGCATGGGCATGGGCCAGTACCAAATATTGAATTAAAAACTCAATATCTACAATGCCACCCCGGGCTTGTTTAATATCCCAAACGCCCACTTTAGGCTTCTTCTCTTGATAGATCCGCTCACGCATTTCCGCGACATCTTTTTTAAGTGTCTCAAGCTCTCTTTGCTGGGTAATGATCCCCCGCATCTTCTGCTTCATCATGCCACCACTAACGCGGTCTCCCACCACCACATCGGCACGAATCAGCGCTTGGTGCTCCCATGTCCAGGCTTCATTCTGTTGATATTTCTCAAAAGCCTCCATCGTGGTAACCAAAGGTCCAGAGGCACCGGAAGGGCGCAAACGCATATCGATTTCATAGAGTTTGCCCCCCTGGGCCAAAGTGGTCAAATTACTGATCACCTTTTGAGCCATACGTGCAAAGAACTGGTTATTACTGACCTGTCGGGTACCATTGGTCCACTGATCTTCACCCTGGCTGGTATGGATAAAGATTAAATCCAGGTCTGAGCTGTAATTAAGCTCACCCCCGCCCAACTTCCCCATTCCTAACACCATAAAGCGTGCCCGGTGCTGCTCGCCATCGGTATCGGTCCACATGGGGGCACCATGTTTTTCCACCATATCCGACATCGCATCCATGACCGACTGTTCCAAAACGACCGTGGCAATTGAGGACAACCCTGCCATGACCTCTTGCAGTTCAGCAATACCGGCTAAATCCCGAATACCCAGACGTAGCATTTCGGTGTTACGGAACATACGTAGCGCTGTAAAGCGTTCCTCCTCATCCTCAGCCCGCTCCATAGCTTTGGCCAACTCCTGGCGCATCTCATTACTGCCCCGATAAGTTGTGACAAAGTCCAGTCCGGCCAAAGAGTCCATCACACTGGGGTGCTGAATAAGATGCCGGGAAAGAAAAGGGGAGGTACCAAAGATTGGCATTAAAAGCGCCAATAAACTGGGGTTCTCAGCCAACAAAGCCAGGTAGTTGGTGCGATGAAGAATGGTTTTTAAAAAACGCTCAACATGTGCCATGGCCATATCGGCATCAGCGGCATCCAACACCCCCCGTAGCATCACAGGAGCCAACCGATTAAACCAACGTTGCCCAGCTTCTGTTAACGTGCGCTCTTCAGGTCCGACTTTAAACAGTTTCAGGCATTCAAGCGCATGATCTATCTGCTGAAAGCCACACGCTTCAAGGAGTTCACGGGTTTTATCGGTTTGAAGTTTGGTACTGGTCGCCAGCAGCGCCTTAACCCGATCATCGTCACTCAACTCATCCTGGCGGGTACGTTCGGCATCAAAAAATAGATTGTCATAGGCGTGATGAACCTGTTCCCTAATTTTATCCAACTGGGCTAAAAAGGCCTTGGCACTCTCCATACCCATCCGTGCCGCTAACTGCTCCATACCCCGATCATCATCAGGAAGGTTGTGGGTCTGTTGCTCTCTAACAATTTGAATTCGATGCTCAACCGTACGTAAAAAACGATAGGCCGAGGCTAAAAAATCTGAGGTCGCCCGCTCTACCAAACCCAGGTTAGTCAGCTCATCCAAAATAGGAACCGTACGCCGATCTTGTAAGGTTTTTTCACGCCCACCATGGATAAGCTGATGACTTTGAGCAAAAAACTCAATTTCTCGTATGCCACCATAACCCAGCTTGACATTACGACCATAAGCATCCGCATTGTTGACCTTATGGTCGATCTTCTTTTTCATATCCCGAATGGATTCCAGCGCGCCAAAATCAAGAAAACGGCGGTAGACAAAGGGGTGCAAATTATTCAAAAACTGGGCACCTAAATCTAAATCACCCGCGACGGGGCGTGCCTTAATCATGGCTGATCGCTCCCAGGTTTGCCCCCAGGATTCATAATAGGTTTCTGCTGATAGAACCGAGAGAGAGAGCTCACCGCTCTCACCATCAGGCCGCAAACGTAGATCCGTCCGGAATACCATCCCCTCAGCGGTTGGCCGGGACATCATCTGCATCAACTCACGACCAAGACGAATGTAGTAATTCTTGACCGAAATGGAACGCTCACCATCGGTATAACCATGATCTGAGTCGTACAGAAAAATCAGATCAATGTCGGAGGAAAAGTTAAGCTCATAGGCCCCAAACTTGCCCATCGCCAAGACCACAAAGCGGGCACGGCTCTCTTCCGCACCCTCCTCCAGCGTTACTTTGGGTATCCCAAAACGGCCAACAAAATTGCGCTCTAACCACTGATATGCGGCCTCTAATGTGGCTTCACCGATATAGGAAAGATGCTTGGTCGTTTGCTCCAGCGTGGCTTCACCGGTCAGATCAAAAAGTCCGATATGTAGAAAAGCCAAGTGTTTATGTAAGCGCAACCGCTTTTCAGCTTCTGTTTGATCATCGGTATCCAGAATATCGTTTAACACCGTGGCCTTAAACGGTTCGAGCTGCCAATCCAGACCCTCCGTGACCAATTGGGCTAAAAAATGAGGCCAGCGGCGCAAAATATTAGCCAGAAAGGGACTGTTGCCCAATGCCAGAATAATGCGTCTACGCCACTTTTTATCCTTCATAGCCTGCTGCCAGGCCTGACGAACTTGATCATCTTGGGCAGCTTCAGCACACTGCTCCAATAAAGAGACAACGCCATCAGGCTCTGCTGTGGTGACAATCAAAGCTTGAATATGCTGCGTGGCTGTTTCATCCAATGAAAAATGAGACAACAGTTCTTCTGGCAGGCTATAATCGGTTACCAACGCTTCACTCATCAGGCTTCTCCACACGGTAGTGGGGTGAGGAATGACCAGGAAATAGGGGCATTCCTCCTCGTATTGCTCGCGGACAATTGAAATGGATCAACGGGCAGGCTACAACATAGTGAGCCCATTGGCAAAAACAGCGAACACGATATGGCTTTTTTGCCTGTTTTTTAGACATTACCCGGATATTGAGGCACGGATGCCACCCCATATACCCCTATGTGCCGCACCGATTACTGGAACCAGTGCCATACTTTTAGTTTGGGTGGACCATGCTGCGTAAAGTTGTGAAATGGAGTATCGGGCTGCTGCTTGGGCTTCCTGCACTTCTGGTCGCTTTGCTTCTTTTGTGGTTTGCAGTTGCCCCACCCGAAATTGATGCCCTGCGCGATCAAATAGAGCAAGAGGTTGAGGCACGGCTCGGCATACCTGTGCATATCGCTGGAATGAAGCTCAAAACCAGCTCATCACTTCTCGATCTGCACCTGGAAGGGGTTACCCTTTATGATGCACCACGTAGCCGGCCTTTGGTTCGGATTGATGATTTGCGTGTTCGATTAAAACCATGGAATATCAAAGAGCTGCTTCATGGTCGCATTCCCCTGGAAATTTTTATTCTTAATGGCGATACCTTTGCCGTCAAGCATGACAGGACCCATGAATGGTCCATCGCAGGGCAAACCCTACCTCAATGGCAAGCTCAATTTCAGCCTTCTCAGCTTGTGGCCACACCTGCTGTTAAACCGGCAAAACTGCACCCTCTTATTCAACCCTTGGCTGAATATGGGCAAGATCTTTTGGCACGGTTGGAGGTCGCAACAGTCCGCTTAACCAACCTTAGCCTTGCCATTTTGCACATGCCTAAGCCCAATACTCCCCTACAAGCTGTTGGTCGTTTAAACCTCATTAATGCCCAACTACAAAACCGTGTAGGAAGTAGCCCCTTAAACTGGACGATGCGTGGAGATTTTATGCCGCGGTGGGGGGCTGAAAAAGGGGATAACCCCATTACTTACCAGTTACAGGGGGCATTACAGAAAAGAGGTCGGTGGCATCTGTCAGGAAAAGTTGACCATGTTCAACCAAGCCGCTGGCATCATCTACTGGGCCCTTCAGGCAAAACCTTGGCTGGTATGCAGTTTCCCATATCGGTGGATTTCAGAGTCCATGGAGGGGGAGATGAACCGTGGAAAAGCAGCTGGTATGCCAAACTTGACAAAGGGCAGTGGGATACACAAGGACTCTTCCGTTGGCCTATTCCCATTACCTCTCTAACAGCTAAAGGCCAAGCTATTGAAGATAAAGACCCTGCAAAAGGGTGGTTGCTGGATATTAAACAGTTTGATTTCCGTAACCGACATGGACGGGCACAGGGCAAAGTTAAAATGACCCATATGGGGCTATCCAGCTCCCCATATATTGACCTGACAGCAACCGCAGGGGGGATTGATACCAAAGAGGCCAGATACTTCTATCCTCCAGAACATATGCACCCCTCATTAGTCGAATGGCTTGATACCGCTTTATTAGATGGCTACATCCCCCATGCCGATGTCCGGATTAAAGGGCGTACGTATGACATTCCTTTTGTGCCTAACGGTTCCAGAAAAGCCAACGGGACATTTTTGGTTAAAGCCAAGGTGAAAAAGCTGGACCTTGCCTACTTCCCACAGTTGCCCCCTATTCACGATGCCGATGTCGATCTGACCTTTGCCAATGAAAAGATGACAGCCCATGTTAAAGGGGGTTCGTTGGGGAAGAGCAAAAATGTGCGCGGGTCAGCCATTATTCCAGATATACTCAACGGCGATCAAACCCTGATTGTTGATGCCAAAGTCGATGGGCATATGCGCTCTATCTGGCAGGATGTCATTCAAAATCCCCACCTTAAATGGGGCGATCATGTAGGTTTGGAGGGTGCGGATTTTGAAGGAAAAGGGCTGTTCTCTTTAAAGATGAAGCTACCCCTCAATCACTCTATTGATGTCCGTTATGACACCCAATTAGACTTTCACCAGGCTTCCGCTCATTTACCTTTTTTAAATCAACCTATTGAACAAACAAGCGGCATTCTACGCGTTGATAATGATTTGCTGGATCTTAACGTTCACCAGGCGATATTCGATGGCCTACCCGTAGATGGCACCATTAAGGCAGCAGATTATGCCGTTGATGGACAGAGTGACCTGCAGATGTCTTTCCACAGCACCTTGCAAGGAAAGAGACTAAAGGATCGATTGCAACCTTTTTTAGAAAAGCCCCCAGCCCTGCAAGGCCCGGTAGATCTACAAGTAACCCTGCAACGCCCCAGCGGCCGTGAGGTCTACGCAAGTGAAGTAAAACTTGACCTTAGCAGAATGCAGATCCCTAACTATAAAGGTTTGGAAAAAAAGGAGACCGACCCAGGAATCATCTCCTTCAAAGGAGACTTCCACCCCCAACGACTCTCCATTGATTTGCAAAAACTGAACATCAAACTTGGCAATCTTACCGCTCATGGACATGGCTTTTGGCAACAGGGCAAAGATGAGACGCAAATTATTTTAAAAGATCTACAGTTGGGGAATAGCCAAGGTCATATACATTTTCGCCAAGGGGGATTAGACCCACAAGCAGCTGCTTACCGCTTAGAAGGTACGTTTTCTACCTTAGATCTCACCCACTGGCAGAGCCGCAACCATAAAACCGTGGTGAACAACAAAGAAAAAACACCGTTTAAGATGGTTTGGAAACCCGAAAAGCTGCGACATATACCACAACGTCCCTCCATTGTTATTCTCAAGGCTGATCAGGTCCAGCTGGCAAATGATATTCGAGCGCAGAACCTGCAACTGAAAGCAAGATTGGATGCCAAAAACCTACACATTGATTCAGGTGAATTCTTTATCGATGACAAAGCCGTAAACGTAGCTGGTCAGCTAAGTTGGCAAAATCGGGTAGGCGAGGGGGCTTATCAGGGTATTTTAGATTTCCGCAGTGATGACCTGGGCCGGGTATTGGCCGGCGCAAACATTCATGATGGTATGAGTGGAGGAAAAGGGGTCTTTCAGCTCAAACTGGATGGTCAAGCTTCACCTAACCAGAGTTTAATCAGCTCTTTATCTGGAACGGGCTCTTTGACTGTGGAAAAAGGCAGCATCAAGCAACTGCGGCTTTTATCCAACATACTCAGCTTACTTTCCGTACAAGAGCTCCCAAGATTACTCTTTGGTAAACGCCCAGATTTAAAACGAGAAGGCTTTTACTTTGATAAGCTTGCAGGTTCCTTTAAGCTTGATCAAGGAAAATGGCATAGTGATAAAGTTGAGGTCACAGGGCCATCCATGAAAATGGTGATCTCGGGGGATATGAACCTCACTTCTCAAAAAATGGAACTACTGGTTGGGGTACGACCATTACAGAGCCTTGATGCCATCATTAGCAGTGTTCCAGTACTGGGACAGCTTCTTGCTGGAGGCCGGGAAGCCCTCTTGGAGACACAGTTTAGTGTCGCAGGAGAAATGGAAGACCCAAAAATTCTTCTCAAACCCATCTCAGCATTGGCACCCGGCATTGTGCGTGATATTTTGCAAGCATCGGGCAAAGCACTAAGTGGTGGAGCGTCAAAAAAAACAGACCAACCCACAGAGAACGTACCACAGAAGTTACAAACCCCGATAAACTCAGGGCCCTCGACAGCACCTCTCACTGGGGATGCACCTTAAAAAAGCGGATGGATAAAAGAATGATTCTACTGGGTGTGAATATTGATCATGTAGCCACTCTCCGCCAAGCCAGAGGGGAGCGCTACCCAGATCCCATTGATGCCGCTTTTGCCGCTGAGCGCGCCGGTGCCGATGGTATTACTGTTCATCTAAGGGAAGACCGCCGTCATATCCAAGAGCGAGATGTCTCCATTCTTATGCAGACCACCCAGACTAAGGTCAACTTGGAGATGGCTGCAACCGATGAGATGATCAAACTGGCCACACAATGGAAACCGCACGATTGCTGCTTGGTCCCAGAAAAACGGGATGAACTGACGACTGAAGGTGGATTAGATGTGGTGGGTAATCGAGATCGCCTTAAGGATGCCATCTCGCGCCTACATGAGGCGGGCATTCGCGTCTCTCTTTTTGTAGATCCAGATTTAGAACAGATCTCAACCGCGGGTGCCATTGGCGCTCAAGTGGTTGAACTCCATACGGGGACCTATGCCAACGCCCCAACGGAGGAGGTTCAGCACAAAGAGCTGGAACAGCTTCACCGGGCCGCCCACCAAGCCACGTTAAATGGGTTAACCGTGCATGCGGGACATGGGTTGACATACCATAATGTGCAGCCCATTGCTAAACTGCCTGACTTAAAAGAGCTGAATATTGGCCATGCCATTATCGCCCATGCCGTTATGGTTGGCATGGAGCCCGCAATCGTAGAGATGAAACGACTCATGCGTGAAGCGGTTATGGCTGGATGATCGTCGGTATCGGTAATGATCTCGTAGAGATTAAGCGTTTAGAGCGGGTCTTGGATAAAGCACATGGTCCACGCTTTGTGCAGCGCAGTTTTACAGAGAAAGAACAGAACCTCTGTGAGGAACGTGGTGCGCTACAGAAACCGGCCTGTTATGCCAAGCGATTTGCAGCCAAAGAGGCTGTTATTAAGGCGCTAGGTGTTGGGTTTCGTGATGGGTTATGGCTAACAGATATTGAGATACTCCCCAATGAATGGGGAAAACCCTGTGTCACCCTTCATGCGGCCACGGCGACATGGGTAAGTAAGCACCACCCCCACGGTTTAGCCATCCATATAGCCTTGAGTGATGAAAAAGGTATGGCCATGGCTACCGCTGTGGTAGAAGCAGGGTAGGGTGCGTACATAAACAGTCAAACAGCACCACAGCAGGTCTCTTAATAAGATCGTAAATACAACGCTCTACTTTGAGGTGTGTGTAAAAACCCCGTCCCATGCATCCCCAGGTGACTCTTCCCGGAAGTGGGCAATACGCTCCAGATAGATATCATAGATCATACGCGGTGCATCACTTTGTTTAAGGCCGTTTAAGATCTCTTCAGACTCATCCCACTGCTGTTGACGGTAAAGCACCAAGGCTTGTTCATATTGAAGCAAAGCCTCTGTTAATGCCGCATCACTCTCTTCTTGAAAGCAGACAGGCTCAAAAATGGCAATGGGTTCTGCTTTACCTTTCACACGAACCAGATCCAGCTCTCGGCAGATCAGATCATCGACCTCTGCTCGGCTAGCTTGCCCAATAATGATATCCACACCATACTGTTTGGTGAGCCCCTCCAAGCGAGACCCTAAGTTCACAGCATCACCTAAAACCGTATAGGCCATACGAAACTCTGAACCCATGTTACCAACATTCATGGTACCTGTATTAATACCCACACCAACTTTTAACTCAGGCCAGCCTTTGGCTTTAAAAGCTGTCGAGAGTGTGTTCATCTCATCAATCATCTGAAAAGCTGAGATAACAGCATGTCGTGTATGGTTGGGATCCTCTAACGGAGCCCCCCAAAAAGCCATAATGGCATCACCCATATATTTATCAATGGTGCCACGGTTTTCGTGAATCACCCGAGTCATGGGTGTGAGAAAACTATTCATCAAACTGGTTAACTCATCGGGTTTCAAACCTTCAGAGATGGTGGTAAAGCTACGTACATCCGAAAAAAGAACCGACATATTCCGGCTTTCACCACCAATAGAGACCTCACTGCCAGTCTCATTCATCTCATCAACAAGTTCTGAAGGGATGTATTGACCAAACGTTTTTGAAATCTGCCGCTTGTTTCTAGATTCGACAAAAAATCCATAAGCCATATGGTAAATATAAAGCCCACTGATCATAGCCAGTATTAACCCAACATGCATGACCAAGCCCTGCTGCCAAACAAGGAAGGTACTAACCACCACAGCGGCAAACATAAATCCTGTGATCAATGTCCCCAACAGCGGGCTTAAACGTGGGAGCAATGCGGTCAAGAGCAGACCTAGAACAAGTAACAGTAACAGTTCAATACCAAACATATCCCCAGGACGTGATTTTAACCGTCCATCAATAATCCCTGCAATAATATTGGCATGAATTTCTACCCCTGGATACACATGCTGAACAGGGGTGGAGCGTAAATCCAACAGGCCAGGAGCGGTTGTTCCCATTAAAACAATACGACCCTCCAACTGCTCCAGTGTCGCTTTTTTCTCCAAAACATCGGATGCAGAGATGTATTTAAAGCTACCTTGTCGCCCAAGATAGGGCACCATGACAGCCATATCCTCATCAACGGGAATACGAAAAGCACCATCATCCAACCAAAAAGCATCACCCGTTGGGGAGAGTGAAATAGGTGGATTACCCAACGCCGTTCGCAACACACTTAGGGCCAACGATCCATAGATGGCTTGGTTGTGGACTTGTACAAGAGGTACACGCCTAAAAACCCCATCGCGATCAACCAATGGATTATCAAAAAATCCACCATCTACCGCCTGTTCTTGCAATATAGTCAGGTTGGCACCGTAGGCGGATGGTTGCATGCCAGGAAAGGCGTCTGTCTGCATCATTTCAAACGTTGCTAAAGGGGAGGGGAGTTTACCACTACTTCCGCTCTTATCTTCGCTTTGCTTAAAATAATAGCCCATAACAACGGGCCGCTCAGAGAGCGCACGTGCAAAAATACGGTCCCGTTGTAATGTCGGACGAATACGCTCCAGGCTACTTTGAAAAAGAGGTAACTGCTGTAGAGGCCCCTGGGCCAGCTGTTCCAGCACCTCCAGCCCCCCCCCTTTGTCAGCTTCAGCAAAGACAAAGTCAAAACCCAGGCTGTTGATTTGATAATGATCAAACAGTATATCAACCAAGTTTGCGAGCTTATCCCGCGACCAAGGCCACCGGCCCATATTAGCCAGAGAGCTTTCATCCACATCAACGATAACAATTTGATCGTCAATGCGTTCAGGCATGGTCGCCTGAAGCTTGGCATCATAGATTTGGTTATCCAACTGCTGGAAGAGAGAGGCGGGAATCCAGTTGAGTGAGATGAGGATAAACAGAACCAGCAAGCATAAGCTGCCGATGTAGCGTAGCCAGGTGGTTGATTTAATGCCCATGCCTGCCCCCACATGATGTAATGATGGCTGGGGCAGAGCCCCAGCCTTTCTCTGGCTGCTATATAATTGCGTGTGCCCACCCGAACCAAGAGATAAACACAGCAAGATGTTTCATGACCTTATATCCATTCCCTCATTAAATCATGTCAGCTCTTTAAGCTTCCTGGGCTGAGGGCGGAGCAGGTTCATATCCTGGAATTTTAAGGTGATCAACCTCATCAATCTGTTTGGGATCCAGGTAGAGTTCGGCATACTCAAGGTATACTTTTTTCTCAATGAAAATTCGGAACAGCTCGGCATCCACATGCTGGTCTTTTTTCATGAAGCCCAGAATTTTCAATGCTTGCGAGAGGGTTTTACCATCTTTATAAGGACGATCCCTTGCCGTTAAGGCTTCAAACACGTCGGCAATAGCCATAATACGCGCCTGAACCGACAGCTGATCTTTAGTTAGCTTATTGGGGTAGCCTGTTCCAATGAGGGTCTCATGGTGGTTACCCGCAATCTCCGGAACATCTTGCAAATGTTTCGGGAACGGAATGGTGGAGAGCATCTTAATGGTCGCCACTACGTGGTTATTAATGATCTCACGTTCTTCAGGTGTAATGGTTCCTCGAGGAATATTGAGATTGTAAATCTCATTATCAGAAAGGAACTCTTGCTCATCGCCATCGGCATTGACATACCGGTATTGACCAATTTGTCGAACCCGCTCTTGTGCCTCATCCGCCATAAATTCACCACCCACATTGGCGGTCCGAATAAATTCACGGTCATCATTATATTGCACAATGAGGGACTCATAGCGCTCTTCAAGAAGAGTGGCCATTTCTGTATCGTTTTGCTCAAGCGCAGCCAGTTTACCTTCTAACATACGGATTTTTGCATCACGTTTAAGGACTTCAAAACGTGTATCTACGGTATGCACACGGTCATAAATAGTCTCCAGCTTGGTTCCTTTATCCACCACTTCCGTAGGGGTCGTAACCTTACCGCAGTCGTGCAACCATGCCGCAATTTTCAGTTCATACATCTGGTCATCGGTAAGAGACCAATCTTCAAACTCACCATGATCGATATCGGTTGTGGCTTTACCTAACAGCTCTGCCAGCACAGGTACCCGGTGACAATGACCACCTGTATAGGGCGATTTATCATCAATCGCTCCAGCAATGGCCTGGATAAACGCTTCAAACAGTGTTTTCAAATCATTGATAAGCTTTTGTGTGGTAATCGCAATCGCAGCCTGTGAGGCTAAAGATTCCGCAAGCTGCTGTCCTTCCATACTGAAAGGCTTGATTTGATCTTTACTATCTTTGGCATTAATAAGCTGCAGAACACCAATCAACTCATTCTCATGGTTTTTCATTGGCACCGCCAACACAGATGTTGTGCGGTAGCCCATATTTTTATCAAAGGCACGAGCCCCTGAGAAATCGAATCCTTCTGCTTCATAAGCATCTGGAATGTTTACAGTTTGGCCTTTAATCGCAGCATATGCAGCAATGGCTGCCAGGTTAGGAGCCCCATCCTTATAAAGGGGTAGATTAGGGAAAGGGATTTCAACCCCTGTGGTTCCCCCCATAGCGATGTTAAGAGAATCCGTACGGATGATCTCAAATTTCAGAGCATCCTGGTCTTCATTAACACGATAGAGTGTCCCTGCATCTGCTTTGGTCAGCTCTTTGGAGCCAAGCAGAATTTTTTCCAACAGCCGGTTTGTATCTTTTTCAGAAGAGAGCGCGATGCCAATTTCATTAAGCTTATTGATATGAACCATAAAGTCCAACTCAGCTTCGCTATCACTGCTTGACCGATCAATGATCTGCTGAGTTTTGAGCACCCAAGCGGTTTGGGCTGCAATACTCTCTACGGTTTGCTGAACATCATCAGCAAAAGGAATAACTTGTTCATTATCTGAGGCATTAATCAGCTGCAGCACACCCAGAATTTCATCACGGCCACCCTTCAGAGCTACCGTCAAGACCGATTGGGTGCGATACCCTGTTTTTTCATCAAACTCTCGGGTACCACTAAAATCTTCATCTCCAGCATCATAAGCATCTTTTAAATTGATACTCTTACCCGTATTGGCACAGTGTACCGCAATTAAGTGATGCGCTGGTTTTTCATTCGCATAGAGAGAGAGATTAGGGTAGGGGGGAGGCTCAGACAAACTCCCGCCATAGGCCAAGTTTAAGGAGTCTGTACGCATAATGGCAAACGTTAAGGCATCCTTATTCTCAGTCATGAGATAAAGCGTTGCAGCATCTGCCCGACTCAGTGCCTGTGCCGTAAGAAGCATCTGTTCTAAAAGAACATCTGTATCTTTATGCTCCGAGAGGGCAACGCCAATCTCGTTCAATTTTCCGATGCGATGGAGCAGTTCCGCGTGGTCTTTCACCGTTTTACCCTCTACTTAAATATAAGGTGCATCCACCACAGGATGCCTTGCATGTGACTCTTTGAGAAGATCCTGGCATTGCGTTGGAAATTATAGCAATTGCCCTATAAGATAACCACCAACTATATGGGGTATCCGTATATTCTTATGTATTTCACAGAGCACATCATATGAACCACAGATCTCTCAGCCCCCTGGAGAGCCTTTAAACAAGCCCGCCTCGGTCCTATTTAACAGTATGATTCTCAAAGCTCGCTAAGAATTCCATATTAAAAGCTAAAAAAGCGCCTTTTGGCAAACAGGTCACAAAGCTAATCAATATGGACCAAGGTTACATACGTAAGGAAAGGCTTAGAGTAGATCTTGTACCGATTTGACACCTAACAGAATAGAGCTTTCTTGATAGTCAGCACATTCAATAACTTAACCTCTCTATGCAAAATTTAACATAATACATCTTATGCGACACTATGCTTTATGGTCAGTTTTGGTTTTCTTGTTACATACCGATATTCAAATCATATCCGCAAATTGCGCCATTGGCACCAACGGCTTTTTTATGCATAGGAGATGAATATGAATGAATATTTTCCACACAAACCATACCAGAATCAAGACCCAGCATTACAAGGACAACCAATAGGCACTGATTACCCAATCCATCGACTAGACACACACACAGCCGCAACACTCGCCGCACACTATGAACAACTAGCATCACAACTCAGAGCCTACGCAGAAACCAAACAACCCGCAGAAACACGCCGCATAACTACCCAAGCCATAGCAAAACAGATCAAAGAAGCATCTTGGGAAGCTTTAAGACTGGAATCTGATGGACTCGACAAAGAGACAGCCCTAGACCATGCATCACGGAAATTTGGCATCCCACAATGGCAATTAGCACAAACGACCGAAACCCACAGACTTGGGATGAGGAACCATCACAGACAACGACGCAACCAAGAAATCATACAAATGCTGGCTGGCGGATACACTCAATACGACGTAGCCTTAAGATTCAACGTGTCACAGTCTACAGTTTGCCGAATACATCGAACCCACCGCCAAGCACGCACAGCGCTTAAATAACACT
>NZ_JBAHUQ010000052.1 GCF_036689865.1 Magnetococcus sp. PR-3 | reverse complement strand
GGGGCGCTCTAACCGAGCGCCCCTTTTGATAAACATCTCTATAAAGTGCGGCTTAGACTGGTTGCCACTCAGGAAAGACAACCTCTTCATTCTCCAGCATTTTGGCTAGATTTTCCGCCATCTCTGTCAATCGCTCCAGAGAGTCTGCCTCGACTCTAGCAACCAGTGCCGGTTGGGTGTTGGAGACACGCACCAACCACCACCCCCCTGGCTCTTTTACCCGCACGCCATCCAGATCCGATACTTCACCTTGCCCCGCATCCAACACCTGTTTTTTGATACGGTCCATCACCTGAAATTTACGGCTATCGGCACACTCAATACGTAACTCGGGTGTGGCATAGATCTTTGGTAAACCACTTAAACGTGAAGCCAGCGAGGTACCCTCTGCCCCCAATAAAGAGATTAGACGGATGGCCGCATAGAGCGCATCGTCATACCCATAATAGCGGTCTGCAAAGAAGAGGTGACCACTCATCTCACCAGCCAGCAGCGCCTTGCTCTCTTTCATTTTGGCTTTCACCAGAGAGTGGCCTGTCTTCCACATAATAGGCTTACCGCCAGCCTCTTCCACAGCATCAAACAGCTGCTGAGAGCATTTGACATCGCCCAAAATGGAAGCACCAGGATGATCCGCCAGAATTTCCCGGGCAAACAGGATCATCAACCGATCCCCCCAGATAACCCGACCATCTCCATCAATCGCCCCAATACGGTCACCATCCCCATCAAAGGCGATCCCTAAGTCCGCCCCCCAGGATGCTACCCGCTTTTTTAAATCTTCCAGATTAGCCGGTACTGTGGGATCTGGATGGTGGTTTGGGAAGGTCCCATCCACCTCAGCAAACAGCACCTCACCCACCACACCAGGCAGGGCATTGATGAGATCTTTAGCCACCGCACCCGCAGCCCCATTGCCACAATCCATCACCACCTTTAGGGGTCGTCCAGGTCGGAAATCAGCCACCAAACGATCAATGTAGCTTTGACGCAGATCCACCCGACTAACCGAGCCCCCCATGCGGGGTAGAGGACGCTCACCCAACATCAGCCGCTGGGCCAGATCCTGAATATCCTGCCCAAAAAAGGAGAGCCCCCCCATCATCATCTTCATACCGTTGTATTCCGATGGGTTGTGGCTACCGGTTACCATAATGGCCCCATCCGCATGGAGCTTATGGGAGGCATAATAGAGACCCGGCGTGGGTAACAGACCGACATCCGATACTTTGGCACCCGCCTCAGCCAAACCCGCCATCAAGGCACTGGAAAGCGCTGGCGAGGAGAGGCGTCCATCACGCCCTACAACCACATGTGGTGTATGTTTGTCCCCTTGTTGGGCATCGCGAATGCGTTCGGCAAACAGAGCACCCCAATGACGTACCACCTCTTCAGATAGCTCGCTATGGGCAATCCCCCGAACATCATACTCACGGAACATGTGGCTTGGGGCTAGCGTCATGTTTATCGTCCTACACCAATGTAATCAAAACCTTGGGCGTTCATAGCCTCAGGCTCATAGATATTGCGTAGATCAAAGAAGATATAACGACCGGCTTCGTTGCTCTGCATCCCTTTTTTAATACGTGCCAAGTCCAGATTACGGAACTGGTTCCACTCTGTCAGGATCACCACCGCATCAGCCCCTTCACAGGTACTGTAGGCATCCTCACAATAGCTGATCTCAGGCATCATCTCCTTGGCCTCATCCATCCCCTCAGGGTCATAAGCTTTGACCGTGGCACCATCACCAGCCAAAGCAGGCAAAATGGTTAAGGAGGAGGAGTCACGCATATCATCGGTATTGGGTTTAAAGGTTAACCCCAAAACGGCTATGGTCTTGCCGCGCAGTTTATTATCCATCGCCTCGCGGATTTTGGTGATCATACGCTGCTTCTGCCACTTATTGGCCTCGATCACATTTTCCACAATGGTAATGGGAGTGTTGTGATCCCGTGCCGTATTGGCCAGCGCAGCTGTATCTTTAGGGAAGCAAGAGCCACCATAGCCAGGACCAGGGTGTAGAAACTTACGCCCAATACGGTTATCCAGGCCCATACCCTTGGCGACATCATGAACATCCGCCCCAACTTTTTCACACAGGTTCGCCACCTGATTGATGAACATAATCTTCGTCGCCAAGAAAGCATTACCTGCATACTTGGTCAGTTCAGCCGTGGCAATGTTGGTAAACAGAATGGGTGTTTCAATTAAATAGAGCGGGCGATAGAGCTCTTTTAAACGCTCAACCGGACGCTCCGAGTCCACACCAACCACCACACGGTCAGGACGCATAAAATCTTCAATGGCCGATCCTTCCCGTAAAAACTCAGGGTTGGAAGCCATGGCAAAATCGGCATCAGGGTTGGTCTCACGAATGATCTCTGCGACCCGTTGTCCCGTACCTACAGGTACGGTGGATTTGGTCACCACAACGGTAAAGCCGTTCATGGATTTTGCGACATCACGGGCAGCGTCAAACACATAACGTAGATCAGCCGCCCCATCACCCCGGCGCTCAGGTGTACCGACCGCAATGAAGACCACATCACTATTGGCCACCGCTTCGGCGGTGTTGGTGGTGAACTGCAGACGACCTGCATCCTTATTACGCACCACCAGTTGATCCAAACCTGGTTCAAAAATTGGAATTTCTCCCTGATTGAGTCGATCAATCTTGGAGACATCCTTATCCACACAGGTGACGTCCACCCCAAACTCGGAGAAGCAGGCCCCGGAAACCAAACCGACGTAACCGGTACCAATCATGGTGATGCGCATGGCGACTCTACTCGTTTCGTTGAATGGTAAACTTTCATCAGCCCCACACGGGCCGATGGATACAGTGGTGCTTGTATGCAGTTAACATACCGATAGATGACCGTCGCCACAATGGATGGAAATGTGCCTTTTCCATGTCAATTCAAGGTATACGGCACAAAGAAGATGACAACTTTATGAAAAAAAAGTGGGGGATGGATGCACAAAGCACCCTATGTTCGAGAAAATACGACAGATTTACCCTAAGTAGACTTAAGCAGGATAGGGCAATGATCTCGTCATATCTCTGAGTTTAGGCTCTCTTTTCTAGGGGGGTGAACGTCAAGAGCTAGGTATCAGACCTGGGGACAGCCACACTTGATGGGATTAAAAGTTGGGATTTTGGCTGTTCAGAAGAGCCTAAGCCAACCGTTGACTTTGTTTAAGCCAACAAGCCAAACAGGCATAAAAGCGCACCCTGCAAGGTATGCTGCCAGACAAGCCATATCAAAGCGGCATAAACAACCCTACAGTTATGGGGTCGCGATGCACGTGCATCTCACCAACCCTTTGGGGTCGATCAGTAAACATCCAGGCCGGATGGTATAAAAAGGGGGGCTATTGCCTGAAAAAGACCGCGCAGCCTCTTCATGACGCACAGATCCCCCCCATACAGATATCGCAACCCCCCTTGGGCATTAACCCAGGAGCTGGCCCACTCTTCACCTCATTTTAAGAGTTAAGTGGGGGCAACCGGTTCATGCGCCAGGGCCCACCACCAAGCCCAGCCAACGGTTGCAGGTCAGGAAGGCATGACATCACCAAGCCAAACAACCGCTTGGTCCATAACTAAACGGCCATAGATGGATCATGCTCCCCATCTATGGCCTTTCTAGCGCCTAGGTCTTAGACCAATCCGCCAGGTTGGCTTGGATAAACTCCAACATTTTTCCTTTGAGTTCATCCCGCTCCATGCTTAATGCCAGAGACGCCATTTGGAAACCAGCTTTATCCCCACAGTCATACCGGGTGCCATCAAAACGGAAGCCATAGATCGATTGTGTTTTAAGCAGCTCTGCCATGGCGTCGGTCAATTGAATTTCACCCCCAGCTCCACGGGGAATGGTTTCCAGCAGGGTGAAAATTTCTGGTGTTAAAATGTAGCGTCCAATAATCGCCAAATTGGAAGGTGCTTCGGCTGGATCCGGTTTTTCCACCAAACCTTTGACAGGCCAGACACCATTCTTCTCAGCGCCACCATCCAAAATGCCATATTTGTTGGTCTGGTCAGGATCAACCTCCATAACCGCCATCATACTGGATTGTAGCTGCTCAAAACGCTCCACCATCTGCTTTAGGACTGGCTTTTGAGCATGAACCAGATCATCAGGCAGAATAACGGCAAACGGTTCATCCCCCACCAAATAACGGGCACACCATACCGCATGCCCCAAACCCAGTGGCTCCTGCTGACGGGTTGCAACAACCGTCCCCGCATCCGGGATCGGTTCATGGGAGATACTGAGCAAAACCTCTTTACCACGGCGGCGCAAAGTATCTTCCAGCTCAAACATATGGTCAAACTGGTCCATCAGCAGGCTTTTACCCCGACCGGTCACCAGAATGATCTCTTCAATCCCTGCGGCCCAAGCCTCCTCCACGGCATACTGAATCAGTGGGGTATCGACCACCGACAGCATCTCCTTAGGCACCACCTTAGTGGCGGGAAGAAATCGTGTACCAAGACCTGCAACTGGAAAAACTGCCTTACGAACCTTCATCACACACATCCTCTGCAAGGGACAGAAACGAAGAGCTACCGTAGAAGACCATAAATAACAAAACGCCCCGTCACAAGGAACGGGGCGTTTTGAGCTTACTTATTCTGTACCGCAGTTGCCGTTAGTTATTCTGGGCGCCCTGACGGATCCACTTACGGATGGTATCAATCTCACACTTGGTCAAGCGACGGCGGTTATGGGGCATGCGGATACCCGCTTTACCACTCACCAGCACCAACAAATTACTCAACAACGGCTTACCAGGCATCACCACAGGTGCATACTGCTGGCCCGATTGGGTACGGGTCCGCAACTTGACGCCGCGCATCAAACCTTCATAGGTTTGCAGATCTAAACCACTGTAGACCATACCAGGTCCACCTTGGACATGGCACTCTAGACAGCGGTAGGTGATGATGGGATAGACATCCTCCTTAAAAGAGATCTCATGCTTATCAGACGCAACCGCGCTGCCACTCATCAAACCCAAGGCCAGTGCCATACCAGCCAACAGGGAACGCATACCAACTTTCTTCGCCATCTTGAGTTCCTCTCGTCGCAAATGCTCAGAACGATCCAAAAGCCACACAGCCGGTTGACCATCATGCAAAAAAGTACCGGCGTGTACGAACCAAAATATACTTGATCATGGCTATAGAGGATCATCCCTCTATAAACCCACATCAGAATTCAGGTCAGAATTCAGACGCCTCAGTGTAACAAGTGATGCTACATTATAGCACACTTAAACCATGTATATCACGAATGAAGCCACTTCTCCCGAATGGGCTACAATCACGGTTTTTATAACGCATCATCCATCAAAAAGCCATAACATCCTTATTTTTTGTATGAAACAGCATGTACTAATATGGAACTTGATCTCTGTAAGGTTTTGTATCGACCGAAATTTCTATTAAAAAGTGGCGGACTTCAAAAGCAGAGGTTTTTCCTAGTATCAACCACCAATGGGGAGCGAAAAGAGGAAAAGCTTGGCTCCTTTCTCCGCTAACGGTATGCTGTTGGATTGATGAATTTATCCATTTTGGTCCTTCTGGAGCTTCGAGCCTGTCATGTCCAAAGGTTACTTTGGCGCCTTCGGTGGCGCATTTATCCCTGAAATTCTGCACCAAACCTTCTCTCAGCTTACAGCGGATTATGAAGCCGCCCGAGCCGATGCATCGTTTTGGCAAGAATATCTGGAGCTGATGCGTAACTACTCTGGCCGCCCTACGCCCCTAACCTATGCTGAAAATCTTTCCAAAGCCCATGGTAACCGCAAGGTCTATATCAAGCGGGAAGATCTGAATCAGACAGGCGCCCATAAAGCCAACAATGTCATGGGCCAAGGCTTGCTGGTACGCCGCATGGGTAAAACACGGGTTATTGCGGAAACCGGTGCGGGGCAGCACGGCGTAGCTACCGCCACGATGGCTGCACGGCTAGGCTTGGAGTGTACCATCTACATGGGTGCCAAAGATGTGGCCCGCCAACGTCCCAATGTCTTCTGGATGGAACAGATGGGGGCAACGGTTATACCTGTAACCTCTGGTTCACAAACCCTAAAAGATGCCGTTAATGAAGCCATGCGCGACTGGGTTGGCAGCATGGATGAGACCCACTATGTCTTGGGCACCGCCTGTGGAGCGCACCCCTTCCCTGAGATGGTCTCCTGGTTCCAGTCGGTTATTGGTCATGAGGCCAAAGCGCAAATCTTGGAGCAAGAGGGCCGCTTACCCGATCATGTCTATGCCTGTGTGGGGGGTGGATCCAACGCCATGGGGATCTTCCAAGGCTTTTTGGACCACAAAGAGGTTGAGCTGATTGGCGTGGAGGCCGGTGGTTTGGGGCTGGATGGCCATAACCATGCCGCACGGATTGCTTCGGGTAAAAGCACCGTGGGCATTGCCCAAGGCTATAAAACCTACTTCTTGCAAGATGGTGATGGCCAGATGCGTCATACCCACTCTGTTGCAGCTGGTTTGGACTATGTGGGGGTTTCGCCCATCCTTGCCGACCTGCACGACAGTGGCCGGGTCCGTTTTGAAGCGGCCACCGATGTGGAGGTCATTGAGGCGCTAAAACGAATGGTGAAATCCGAGGGGATCATCCCTGCGTTAGAATCCAGCCATGCTGTTGCGGGTGCCCTTAAGGAACTGCCCAACCTAAAAGAGGATGCTGTGGTGATCATCAACCTCTCTGGCCGGGGTGATAAAGATATCTTTACCATTGCCGATGCATTGGGGGATGCCAAGTGGAAAGCCTACATTCAAGAGCGGGCTGCCATCTACGCGGCAGAAAAGGGAGAAGAAGCATGAGTCGCCCCAGCGCCCTGGCGGGCACCATTAAGGCCAAGTTGGACAAACAGGATATTCTGTTAATGTCCCACATCGTCCTGGGTTATCCCTCCTTGGAAGCCAACCGTGAAGTGATCAAGGCCATGGTTGAAAATGGTGTGGATCTTATGGAGTTGCAGATTCCGTTTTCTGAACCCATTGCCGATGGTCCAACCATTGCTCGCGCCAATCAGGCCTCTTTGGATGGTGGTTTTAAAGTCAAAGAAGGGTTGCAGTTTATTCGTGAGGTAGTTGCCGAGTTCAAGATCCCTTTTTTAATTATGACCTACACCAATATTCTTATGGCCTACGGTATGGAGAAGTTTATTACCGAAGCCGCCGATCTTGGTGTGAAGGGGTTAATTATTCCTGATATTCCACTGGAAGAGGCCACAGACCTGATTGCACAAAGCCGCCAAGCTGGCATGGATTGGGTACAGTTAATGACCCCAACCAGCCAGGATGAACGCCTGGTTAAGATCGGTGCCGAGGCCGATGGATTTGTCTACTGTGTGGCCCGCCGGGGTGTGACCGGTGGTAAAACAGCCTTTGATGACAGTGTTGGAACCTTTATTAAGCGTTGCCGCGTGGCCACCCATGCCCCATTGGCTGTGGGTTTTGGGGTACGTAGCCCTGAAGATGTCGCCTACCTAAAAGGCAAAGCAGAAATTGCTGTCGTGGGTAGCGCTGCTCTGGATCTGCATGTCAAAGAGGGTGCCGAGGCCGTGGGTCAGTTCTTTAAGGGGTTGCGCGGTTAACCCCCTGCACACCCCCCCTGAGCACAAACCCAACATTGCGTCTTACCCTATGGCGTGATTATCGGGCCCAAAACAACAAGCCAACCCTGGCTGTATGTTGCATGTTTGGCTCCACACATCTTTTTCTGGCGTAGCCAGAGATACATGGGTAACCCCCGGTATCTCTGGCCTACCCCCAGACCCTTTGCCCACACAGAGCCAACAGAGACTTTAACCCCTAAGCCCGCCCATACACGCTTTAACACGCGTAAAGGCTGGAGCCGCTATGTACGCCCTACGTTCATGTTTAGGTGGGGGTGTCCACCACGCTGCGCTTGACCCATGGTGTTCATGACCGTTGCAAAAGAGCTCAATGAAACCGAAGTATGGAACCCTTCGTTTGGTAGCGTATGGTCTAGAATGAAGGGTAAGAGGTGCAGAACCCCTCGTTTTGGTAGCGTATGGTCTAAAACAAAGGGTCATGGGAAGCGGAAAGTTCAACACAGGGTTATCAAGCAGAAGAGCCCTACCCCACTGAGAAAACCGGGGTTAACCCGCACCACCCTCAAACAGATGAAATCTATTGGTTGTCCAGCCCCAGTGAAGCAACCCGCTGAGCCAATACATGGACCCGAACTGGCTTGGTCAATACATCGTCCATACCAGCTTCACGGCAAGCCAGTAGTGTATCTTTGAGTGTATCAGCCGTTAAACCGAGTATGGGTACACGCCCTTTACCTTCCGCTGTTTCAAATTCACGCAGCATACGGGTTGCCGTAATACCATCCATACCCGGCATGCGGATATCCATAAGAATAAGATCATAGGAGGCTTCCTGCGCTTTGACCAAGCCCGTGGCGCCATTTTCTGCCACGTCCACCTTATGCCCAGCACTCTCCAGCAGCTCGACAGCGACCATTTGGTTAACCGGATCATCCTCCACCAGCAACACGCGCATGGGGAAGACATCATCCGGATCAATCGCCCCTTCTAACTGTTCAGGCTTCAACTCAACAGGGGGTAATGAGAGGGTAAAGCGGAAGGTACTGCCCTGGCCTTCCTGGCTCTCCGCCCACATCTCACCACCCATGACCTCAACCAACCGTTTACAGATAGAGAGCCCCAAACCGGTACCGCTATGGTGGCGGTTCACCGCACTGTCAGCCTGACAGAAGGGGTCAAAGACCCGCTCCAGATCCGCAGCCGCAATACCCACCCCGGTATCAACCACCTCAAAGCGTAAGGAGACCCACGCAGGTAGTATCTCTGGCTCATCATCCAAACCCCATAAATGGACAGCCACTTCACCTTGATGGGTAAACTTCACCGCATTGTTGGTTAAATTAAGCAAAATTTGGCGAATACGAACAGCGTCCCCCAGCAGGGCTGGAGGGATCCATCCTTGCGTTTGGTGCGATAAAACCACCCCTTTTTGGGCAGCATTCTCAGACAGACAAGCACAAACATCTGCCATCATTTCCAAGGGTTGAAAAGGAACTTGCTCTAAAACCAACTGGCCTGCTTCAATCTTGGAAAAATCAAGAATGTCATTCAGCAGATCCAGCAGTAGATTGGACGAGCGGCTAATAAGGGTCACCTGCTCCTTCTGTTTGAGATCCAGCTTACTCTCCTGCAGAGCGGATAGCAGACCAATAATACCGTTGAGGGGTGTACGGATCTCATGACTTAAGGTAGCGAGGAATTCACTTTTTGCACGGTTGGCCCGTTCTGCACTCTGTTTGGCTTGTAAGAGTGCGCGCTCGGTACGTTTACGCTGGGTAACATCAATGATGGAGCCTTCCAGATAGTCCGCCTCAGGATAGAGAATCGCACTCATCTCCGCAAAAAAGTGGCTGCCATCGGCTCGAATGAGCTCTGAATCAAAACTCTCCACCCGGCCATCCCGTTGCAGGATTTCAATAAACCGGGCCCGAACCTTTGGATCGGCATAAGAGGAGATGGGATCATGCAGAGCGATCATCTCCTCCACACTCTCAAAGCCAAACATCTGCACCAACGCTGGGTTGGCCAAGATCACCCGCCCCCCTTCAACCGGGGTACGGAACAGCGGCACCAATGAGGCATTGAACAAATTCCGAAAACGCAGCTCACTGACCTCCAGCTCCTGGGTACGATCCAGGACCCGACGCTCCAGATCATCATGGGCCCGTTGCAGGGCTCTTTCTGCCTCCTGGCGCTCGGCAACCTCCTGTTTTAGGCGTACCGTACGGCTGTGTACTTTGCGGTTGAGTAAAAAGTTAAGCAACAGCAGCGCGATAATAATGCCCACAACCACCCAAAAAGCTTGGGTAATCCATGGAGGCAACATCGACTTCTTTTTCTCGCCCCCAAGCCAGCGGTTAAACACTTCATAAAATGCTGAGCTTTTATTGGCTTTCATGGCCGCTAAGTTGGCTTCCAAAGTCGCCAACAACATCCCATGTTTACCTTCCGGTACCGCCAAGGTCACCTCAACAGGGTTAAACACAATAGGGGTGGCACTGACATGAAAACGGCGGCTTTGCACAGACCCTACCAAGCGGTTAACCACACCGGCATCTATATCCCCTTTTTGCACCGCATCCAGCACATAGTTATAGCTGTCAAACATCTGCATCTGCACATTGATGTCAAACTTTTTGACCAGCTCCATAAACTTAATGGCATAGATATCCCCTTTAAGCCCCCCCACTTTTTTACCATCCAAATCTGGAAACGATTGGATGGAGCCTGTCTGACGGGTAAAGACCTGCCCCCAGTTGACAAAAAAACTCTCTTTACTGAAATCCATGGTACGGTCACGGGCTGGGGTATAGGCAATGGCCCCGAGTAGATCCAACTCCCCCTTTTGCAGCTGCTCGAGCAGCTCGCTCCATGTCCCATAGCGGTATTCGATATTCCAGCCCTCACGTTGGGCAATAATCTCGATAACCTCTTTGTAGAGACCTTGGACCTCCCCTTTTTCATCCAGAAAGATCATGGGTTTGTTTTGATAGACCCCGACAGTAATGGGGTTTGGTGCCGCTGTGGCCGTATGGATAAGCGGAAACAGTAAACCCATAGCCCAAATAAGGCCGATGAGAAAACCATGGCGAATGCAGTTCAGACAACCCATGAGAAAACCTTTTAAATGCGGAAATCAATCATCTTATTTTATGCCCATCGCTACTTTAACATACATTGAATCGGCCCATGTGCATCAAATCTTTCTCACACATGGTTCAACGTGCACGATCCTTTTATGGGGCATAGCGGCTACGAAGAAACCTCTAACTAAATATTAAATCGTGTTGTTAAGTGAGTATTTGAGCCAAACGACGGGTCGCATCTGCATCGACCGTCATGTCCAAAGGCAGCGGATTAAACGTCGTGGCAATGTGCGCCAAGGTCTGGCCCAACTGGGGATGAACCCAATCTGGTGCCAACTGGGCTAAGGGAAGGGCCAAAAAAGCGCGCTGGGGCAGATCTGGATCGGGAATACGCAGAGGGGGGGCTTGAATCACCTGGTCGCCCATTAAGGCGATATCCAAGTCCAACGTTCGAGGTGCGTTGGGGTTTTTACCCCGTACACGTCCTTGGGCTGCCTCAACCTGACGCAACAGATAGCGTAAATCCCAAGGTTTAGGTGCCTGTTTAAGCTGCAAGGCACCATTTAAAAAGGGCGGATCTCCAGGTGCCCCACCCAGGGGTTCAGAACGGTACACCGTGGAGATGGCAACAATACCCAGCCGTTCATGCAGCTGTTGCAGCCCCTGCTGAAGATGGATATGGGGATCAATATTGGCACCAAAAGCAATGAGCAGCGGTCCATCACACGGCACCATTTGTAGAGGGGCTGAACCCTTCTTAGCCATCCTGGCCCCGCACCACGGTCACACCCACCGATCGAGCAAAGCGCAGTGCGCCTGGCTTTTCTACCGTGACCTCACACAACTTGACCCGTGGATCCTCCAAACCAAGCTTGGCAATGGCCTCGGCCATGGCTTCCACCAAAAAGAAAGAGGAGCCCTCGACCAACTCAATAATCTTTTTATTCAAGCTCTTATAATTAACGGTATCATCAATATCATCCGATGCACCCGCAGCACGTAGATCGACATGTAACGTACAGTTGATCACCACATCCTGTAGGGTGGTACGCTCCCAATCGATAATACCAATGATACAGCGCAGCAAAAGATCTTTAATTTGAATACGGTCCAACGGTTGTTGCGTCGTCATGATGGTTTAACCCACGTTTTATAGATGTTCGCCGCCATCCACACAGATCATCTGCCCGGTGACAAAGCCATTTTGAATAAAATAGAGCACCGCCGCCGCCACCTCTTCCGGTGTTCCACCCCGTTGCATGGGTGTCGTGGCGATAAGCTCATTAAAATAGCCCTCTGGCTCACCCGCCGCAGGCAAAATCGGTCCTGGTCCCACACCGTTGACACTAATCTGCGGTGCCAACTCCGCCGCCGCAACCCGTGTCAGGCTCCATAAACCACCCTTTGCCGCATTATATGCCAAATGACCCGGAGGCGGCGCCAAAACACGGCGGTCTAGGATATTGACAATGCGTCCAGGTTTGTCGGTATGGCGCGGTGTCGGCCACTGCTGGGCAAAAGCCTGCATCAACAGCATGGGGGCTTCCAAATTAATGGCCATATGGCGTCGCCAACTTTGGGCGTCCTGATCCAACACCCCGCTACGCTCAAAAATCGCCGCACTGTTGACCAACACCTGTACGGGCCCCATTTGCTCCACGACACGAGGTAACAAATGTTGCGCCTGATCCCAATCACTCAGATCTGCGGCAAACGGTATTGCCCGGCGACCCAAGTTGTGAATATGCGCACAACAGGCCTGAGCTCCTGCTTCCGAGCCGCTGTAGTGGACCGCTACATCCATACCAGCTTTCGCCAGCGCTTGGGCGATCACCGCACCAATGCGGCGTCCTGCTCCTGTGACCAAGGCTGTAGAGCCACGCGGGTCCATGAACCAAACGCCCTATTTGGAACTGTGGGAAAAAATATCGTGGTCATTCCAACCCAGTAGATCCAACTCAACCCGTGTCGGTAAAAAGGCCATGGTTTGTTGCGCCAGTGCCATACGCCCCTCACGCTTGAGCATCTCAACCAGCTTGGCCCGTATCTCAACCAAATAGATGACATCACTGGCGGCATACTGGAGCTGTTCAGGGGTTAGCGTCTCCGCCCCCCAATCCGAGGATTGTTGCTGTTTATCCATCTCCACACCCACCAGCTCACGGCTGACATCCTTCAAACCATGGCTACCTGTATAGGTGCGCACCAGCTTGGAAGCTATTTTGGTACAGAACACAGGGTTAATGTGGATGCCCAACCATTTTTTCATGGTGGCCAGATCAAACCGGGCAAAGTGAAAAATTTTCTCAACCTCTTGGGCCTCCATCAACAGCTTTAAGCGAGGCGCCTGATAGTTGCGGATCTGTACAACACTTACCTCACCGGCAACATCACACATTTGCACGACACATAGGCGGTCTCGATTAAAGTCCAATCCCATGGTCTCGGTATCAACCGCCAAAAATGGGCTTTTCATATAGCGCTGCAACTGCGCTTCATCGATATCATCTACAAATGCGTTGATGGCAACAGGATCACTGGTCATGGCCTGGATACTCTCTTAGCAGTGAAGGCTTATAATCGCCCAATGGGGTGTTCATACAAGATGAAGAGAAAAATTTACAAATCAGACCCGTTAGCAACTTTTGCATTCAATCCGGTTGATCTGCTACCCTATGAGATGGGAAGTTACCATAATCTGACCACCATGGCATAGGGGCGTTTGCCATCAATTGGTGCAAATATGGTTAAAACCCGATAACTATCAAATACTCATCACTACCTCTTAGGTTTGGAAGGTTGAGCCAAATGGCACGGGACAACTTTACCCAGAAACAGCTGGACAGCATTAAAGATCAATTGTCCAAATCCCTTGGCGATAAATCTGGCAAGGCATTGGAAAATCTTGATAGTCGCTTCACTGCACGTGAAGAGGAGGTGATTGTTGAGGCCAACCCCGATGTTATGGATGATCAAAGTGCCACCGGTGGTTTTAAACCCGGTTCCAAGATTGATGTGGACGAGGTCATTGCTGAAGGCAAAATGGCACCACTCATTGGTACATTGGCACCTCTGGTCAAAATTGAAGACAAAAAGGCTGACCTGCGCAAAGTGGTTGAAGCGGTTATCAACCACCCAGAAGTCAAAGCCTATAACCTGGTCGAAGCCCTAACGCGGGTACGCAAAAATTCAGATATGGTCGCCTTGTTGGTGGATCAGGTCGTCGCCCGTAAAGGGATCAACCCTCTGATTGATGCGTTGAAAGTCTCCGGGGTCAACAAAGTGGCCATGCAAAAACTGGCCGCGGGTATTGCAGAGATGGGTACCATCAACCATCTGCTCCGAGCCATCGCCTCCTGCCCGAAAAATCAGGAAGAGGTGGAGATCACCCTCACCATGGAAGTGATTGGTAAAGGGGCACTGGAACAGATGCTTGAGGCCATTAAACTGATCGATCCCTTAAGCCCCGGTGCGGTGGTTTTGGCAACCGGTGTAGCCAACGTTAAGTCGCTGCCGGTAGAGCCCTGTGTACGGGCACTGACCGCGGTTAAGGATAATGAAGCAGGGGCACAGATCCTGGCCAAACGTCTGGTGGAGATGGTTGAAGTACCTGCGCTGGTCTCGCTGCTGGAAAAATATGTGACAGAGACCACCCCTGCTGCTCATGTGGTGGTGACACAGTTGATCCACAAAGTGATCATTCAACCCAGCCGTAATAAAGAGCTGGTTAAGGCAACCAAAGCGGTTCGTGGTGACTCTCTGCCCGCACAAATGTTGGCCACAGCCATTGTAAAATACTGTGAAAAAGAGGTATGGGAGAAGGTCTATCCCCGTATGGGGGGCCACAACTCCAAAGTCATTCTGGCCTGTGCCTATGGCAAAAAAGGTGGCATGTTTGGCACCATTAGAAAGCTTGGTAAAGCTGGCTATGATATGAGTAAACATACCGGTGAAGCCAACAAGCTCATGAAAGAGGCCTGGGACCGCTGTGAAGTGGTCGCCCGTGAGGTTTTACAAGTTGAGCTGGGTAAGAGTGACGACGACGAATAGAAACGAAGAGAGCGGCCACCCACACCGTTGCTCCGGTGGCCGCTCTCTTTGCTTTGCCTGCCACGCGGTCTAAAAAGCAGAACCTGTTTGAGCATTTTTTTAATCAAACATGGTGGCTGATGGAGAACTTCTCTCCTCTACCCCTCCTCAAACCTATTTTACACTTCCCTATTTATCAGAGGGGCATTCAGCCCGTGACAGAGACCATGCGTACCCCCCCTTTTAGACAGGTTTTTCTCATTCTATTGGTGTTTTGCCTTCTGCCAATGAGCATGACCCATGCGGCGGACAAAAAGGGAAAACGTGCTAAACGCCCCCCTTCCCTGGTGGGCATTACCACCCTTAAAGCAGCACCAGCTACCGAAAAAATCCGGTTTAGCGGTTCCGCAGAGGCTGTTACCCGTAGCCAACTGGCCAGCCGTGTCGCAGGCAGTGTGCACCGTGTTTACCATCAACTGGGTACACAGGTTAAACGGGGCACCAAACTGCTACAACTGGATGGCCGCAGCGCCCTACTGGTTCAATATCAACGGGCCGGTGAGCTAAGTGTAGAAAAAGCACGTCTAAAGCAAGCCCTGTCATCCTTACAGCGCAGTCAATCGCTCCGTCGTAAAGATGTGGTCTCTCAACAAAAAATAACCGATCAGGAAGCGGACTTGGCCGCAGCCCGTGCCCGCGTGGCAACTGCGGAAGCGCAGCTAAACCAGGCCAAAACCGATCTCAGTTACCATACGGTTTTTGCACCTTTTGATGGCACCATCGTGAGTCGCCCTCCTGGTCCTGGTAGTTGGGTTGACCGGGGAGAAACCATTTTAACCCTGCTCGACAGCAACCATGTGGAGTTACGCTTTCAGCTGCCCACACGGTTCGCGGATCAAATGCCCCATGCGCAACAGGCCATGGCTGAGTTACCTGCCCACCCTGATCATGCCCCATGGCCGATTTCACTCCAGGCGACGCTGCCAGAAAATGATCCAGAAACCCGGCTCAGAACAACCTTATGGAACTGCCCAGCCCCCTGCCCAGCCCAACCGGGACAGAGTGTCGCCATGCAGGTTACCCTAAACCACCCCAGCGCTGTGCTACTGCCCAAAGATGCACTCACTTTAAGTCCCTCTGGTAATAAAGTATGGGTGGTGGACGATCAGAATAAGGTTAAAGCCATTGTGGTACGCAGTGGGCCTGCCCGTGGTGCCTATCTACGCATTAACGAGGGGCTGACAGCGGGTATGCAGGTGGTTGTGAACGGTAATGAACGGTTACGCCCAAAACAGACTGTACGCCCCGTTCAAGCTGAGGAACACCAACCATGAAATTGGTTCAGTGGTTTGCCCGCCATCCCGTTACGGTTGCTTCTGGGGTTCTTCTGCTGATCCTGTTTGGTTTGCTCTCCCTCATGCGGATTCCCGTACAGTTAACGCCAGATATCCGTAAGCCGACCATCTCTGTCATCACCAACTGGTCCGGCGCCGCCCCCAGTGAAGTTGAGAGCGCCATCACCATTCCCCAGGAGAGTGTGCTCAAATCCATACCTGGCCTGGATCGCATCAACGCCAACGCCAGCCGTGGACGCTCCCGTGTCATCCTGCGTTTTAAAAACGAAGTCGACCTGGACTCGGCCCTGTTAATGGTCAACAACCGTCTGCAACAGGTCCGAGAGTACCCAGACGAAGTCGACCGCCCATCCATTCGCACTTCAGACTCCGACGACCAGCCCATTGTATGGATGGCCATGCAGTGGATTGATCCAGATGATCCACGGGAAGTCGCCCAAAATTTTACCTTTGTTGAAGAGGTGGTCCAACCGGCCTTGGAGCGGGTACCTGGTGTTGCCACCGTCAATGTCTATGGCGGTCGACCACGGGAGTTACGGATTACCGTACAACCGGAGCGTCTGGTTGCTTATGGTATTGCCACCGATACGCTTATTAACATTCTCCGTGCTGAAAATCAGGATATCTCTGCCGGACGCTTGGATGAAGGTAAACGGGCCTATTTGGTCCGTACCACCGGTCGCTTTAACACCCCAGAACAGGTCGCCAATGTGGTGGTGGGGCAGCGTCTGGGTAGTCCTGTTACCATAGGTGAGATTGCCGACGTAGATTGGGCGTATCGGGAACCCACCGTCTATGTCCGTGCCCTGGGTCGCCCCTCCCTCACCCTAAACTGTGTACGGGAACAAGGGGCCAATGTCCTTAAGGTGACAGAAGATATTCATAAGGCTATTGATACCCTTAACCAGCTGCATCTCAACCCTCGTGGCTTAGAGCTGAGCATCCGCTATGAGCAGACAGAGTATATTCATGCTGCATTGGATCTGGTGAGAAACAACTTGGCACTGGGTGGCTTGCTGGCCATGTCCATGCTCATGCTGTTTCTGCGCTCAGGGTCAGCCACCGTGATTATTGCCTTGGCTATTCCCATCTCCTTAATCGGGGCTTTTGTCTTGTTGGAGGCCATGGGTCGAACGGTCAATGTGATCTCACTGGCGGGTCTGGCCTTTGCCGTGGGTATGGTGGTGGATCCCGCCATTGTGGTGCTGGAAAATATCGTACGTCACCGTCAAATGGGGCTGCACCGTTTTGAAGCCGCCGTGGTGGGTACCAAACAGGTTTGGGGGGCCATTTTTATTGCCACGGCCACCACACTGGCTGTGTTTGTTCCCATTATTGGTCTCAAAATTCAGGCTGCCCAACTGCTCGGGGATATCGCGGTGGCACTCTCAGCTGCGGTCTTTTTCTCGCTACTTGTAGCCGTGGCGGTTATTCCTACCCTTGGTGCCCGCTTGGGGCGCTCTAAGACCATTGCCCCCCAGGATGAAGAGATTCAACATCATGGCTTTAGCCATGGGGTATCGCGCATTGTGGCGACGATCAACCGTAGTGTGATGCTGCGTTTTCTTGTTATTGGTGTGGTTGCGGGGGGGGCGCTTTGGTATGCCATGGCACGTCTACCGGCTGCTGAATATTTACCCAGCGGAAACCGTAATCTGATCTTTGCCATGCTCATCCCCCCTCCAGGGTACAACCTGGATGAGATGACCCGCCTGGCAGAGGGTGTTGAATCCCACATGCGCCCCTATTGGTCAGACACCCCACCGGATGATGTGGTGCGCATGCGGCAGTTTTTCTTTGTCTCCACCCCCAGTCGCTCTTTTATGGGGGGTGTGGCCGATGATCCTGAGCGGGTTAAAGAGTTGATCCCCGTGATCAAAGAACCCCTGGGTCAGATACCGGGTATGATCGGCATTGCCCGTCAGAGCAGTCTGTTTGCCCGCGGTAGTGGTCGTGGTCGTTCTTTGGAGCTGGCCATTACTGGTGAGGATCTGGAACAGGCTGCAGCTGTCGCCCGCCAGCTTTTTGGTAAAGTGCGCAAGGTTATCCCCGGCTCTCAAGTACGCCCACTGCCTGGGTTAACGCTGGGTAATCCTGAGCTAAGGGTGTATCCCGATCGCTTACGTGCGGCAGAAAATGGGTTAAGTACCCAGTCCATTGGTCGGGCGGTAGATCTGTTTGCCGACGGCTTGAAGGTAGATGATATTCAGGTAGGTGGCCAAGAGCTGGACCTTATGATCCGGGGGCGTGAGGATCGCCTTTTTCATACGCAGGATCTGGAACAGCTACCTCTCCTGACCCCCAGTGGTAAAACCATTCCTTTAAGCGCCGTGGCCGATGTGCGTATTGAACCCGGTCCACCGGCCATCCGCCATGTGGACCGGGAACGGGCCATTACCCTACGTATTATTCCACCCGGTACCATGGCCATGGAAACCGCCATTGAGAAGGTACGTAACGAGCTCATGGCACCCGCTATGAAGGATCTTCCATCTGGGGTGGGTTTACGTTTGGCCGAAGGGGCAGATGCCCTGGAAGAGGCCAAAACGGTCATGACCCAACAGTTTCTGTTGGCGATGCTGATCACCTACCTTTTAATGGCGGCACTGTTTGAATCCTTCCTCTACCCTCTGGTGATCATCATTACGGTTCCCCTGGCAGCAGCTGGTGGTGTTTTGGGGTTGGAAGCACTCAATCTGGTTCGTCATCAACCCTTGGATATTCTAACCATGCTGGGGTTTGTAACCCTCATTGGTATTGTGGTGAATAATGCCATTTTGATCATTCATCAGGCGCTGAATTTTATGCATGAGAAGGGCATGGAGCATGGACCTGCGGTGGTGGAGTCTGTTCGTATTCGTGTTCGACCCATCTTCCTCTCCACCTTTACCTCTATTTTGGGGTTGGCACCCCTTGTCCTTTTCCCTGGTGCGGGTTCAGAGCTCTACCGTGGTTTGGGCTCCGTGATGATGGGGGGGCTTTTGACCGCCACCCTTTTCACGCTCATTGTGGTACCCGCTCTGTTCTCATTGGTTATGGATCTAAAGGCTCGGTTTGTGAAGGAAGAGGCTTTATAAGTGACAGGACCCTTTAACGAAGACAAAGCACCCGTGCTTAAGCCGATTCGTGGAAAGCTGCTTGGGTGAATCAATCCTAAGAGCCCTCGGGATGTTGGGTCGGGGAAACAGAAGAGATTTCACCTTGCCTACAAAAACCTGAGAAAGGCATATTTGGTGGTGTATCGACCAACCAGAATGGCTAGAAGTCTGTTTATTTCCCGTGGTTTTAAAGCCAACCTAAACACACGCTATTGATCATATGTCGAAAAGGTGACTTGTGGATAACTCACTCGAAGCACTGTTAAGCCAGGGCAAATACCAACAGGCTGAACAGCTCTTACAACATGCGATTACACAATCACCTAAAGATGACGCCCTCTATCTCTTAATGGCACGGGTACAACACCTTAAGGGAGATGTACAGGTAGAGTCAGCCTGCTGTCTGGAAGCCTTAAAACTGAACCCAAAAAATTTAGAGGCCGCGCTGGCCCTGGCCAAAATTCAATTAGACCAGGGGCAATACGTTAAAGCACAACACGTTCTTACCCCTTTTAAAGACACGGCCCAGCAGAACAGTACTTTTTTATATCTTTATGCAACCTTGCTGGTTTCATTGGGGCAACAGGAGGTGGGTATTGAAACCATGGCCCGCTGTATGGATACCTGGACCGGAGAACCGCACTTCTTGGCTCGGGCATTCAGTGTCTTAATGGCAACAACAAAATATGAACTTATTCAACCGATTGCAGATAAGCTTCATAAAAAACATCCTCACCTACCTAGTCTTAATTATCAATTGGCTCGGCTTAAACGAGCAACCGGTCAGATCGACCAAGCCAAGGCTGCCTTTGAAGAACTGCTCGAACAGGTTGAAGATCCCGCCATTCAATCCACAGCATTACACGAGTTAGGCCTTATTGCCGATAAGCAGGGCCACTATGAACAGGCCTATGACTACTTTCAGCGAGGCAATGCCTATGGGTTGGAGCAGGACCAAAAAAAGGGCTATAGCCTAACAGGCTATCCGGTACGGTTAAAAACCGCATCATTCCGCATGCAAAAGGTAAAAAACTGGAATGAGGCCCCTTTAACCCCCCTACCCTGGAAACCTGTCTTTTTGGTTGGTATGCCCCGCTCTGGCACCACGTTATTGGATCAAATCCTCAATAGTCATCGTGAAATAGCTGCCATTGAAGAGCGCCCATTATTACTCAGTGCTGAAGTGGCCCTGAGTAAACAAATTGGGGCGGACTACCCCAAACTGTTGGCGCACCAAACTGAGACAGCAGCCATTAATCAGGCCAGGCAGCACTATCAGGCTTATGTAGAAAACCATAAACAGCTGCCTGAGCAGACCAAGTGGATCATTGATAAATATCCGCTGAATATTCATCTGTTACCACTGGCCCGAATGCTCTTCCCAGAAGCCAAAATTCTGTTTGCGCTACGGCACCCTGCAGATCTGCTGTTAAGCTGTTTTATGCAGAACTTTCAGGCCAATGAAGCCATGACCCAGTTTCATAGTTTGGAGAGCGGGGCCAACTTCTATGAAAAGGTTATGCAGTTCTGGCAGCAGTTTGAAAAGCTCAATCTATTGCCGGTTCATTATGTAAAATATGAAGATATTGTGGCGGACCTGAATGGTCAAATTGAACAACTATGCCACTTTCTGGAGCTCGAAAAGCAGGATGCCATGCTCCACTACCACGAACATGCCAAAAAACGGGGTGTCATCCATACCCCAAGCATCAATCAGGTGACCCAACCCATCTATACCAGCTCCCGTAACCGCTGGCAGCATTACACCGAACAGTTGGAACCCATTTGGCCGGTGGTAGAACCCTTTATGGCACAGTATGGCTATACCCGCTCC
>NZ_JBAHUQ010000051.1 GCF_036689865.1 Magnetococcus sp. PR-3 | reverse complement strand
TAAAACGGTTGGTACCTTTTTCAGCCGATATTGCTGAACCGATACGGCGGGCCTTGAATGGGGAGCAGGGGGCGGGTTTTGCCCCAGATTATCGTAATGAAACGGTGGTGGCTGTGTGGCGACCCATACCCAGTGCCAACATTGGTATGGTGGTTAAAATTGATGCTGCAGAGGCGCTGTCTGATATTCAAACCATGTGGCGTAACGGTATTATATCGCTGGTGACAACACTGCTACTGGCGGGGGCTTTGGCCTATTGGAACGGACGCCGCTTAGTGGAACCTTTGAGTCTGCTGCTGGCCAGTGCCCAACGGGTGGGTGAAGGTGATTTTAACCAGCCACCACAGATTCAGGGTAAAGATGAGATGGCCGCTTTGGGGCACGCGTTTGCCCAAATGATGCAGCAGTTACGGCGTGCCCGAGAGGATATGGAGTCTCAGGTTCATCGACGTACCCAGGAGTTGGAGGAGAGCAATTTAGCCTTGGGTCATAAAGAAGCGTTGGTCCGGGCCATTGTGGAAAATGCGGTCAGTGGCATCGTCACAGTGGACACCCAAGGTGTTGTACAGAGCTTTAATCCTGCGGCTGAATCTATTTTTGGCTACGAAAACCATCAAGTTGTCGGCCAGTCCGTGCGCATGCTGTTGCCAGAAGATCAGCAGGAGAGGGGGAAACCAAACCCCTTTATGCTAACGGCACACGCCACGTTGCAGGACTCTGCCCAAGAGGTGCTGGGATTAAGGCGTGATGGCTCACAATTTCCCATGGAACTGGCGGTCAGTGAGTTGCAGGTGGATCAGACCCATCTCTATGTGGGGTTGATTACCGATATTACCCAGCGTAAGAGTACGGAAACCGCACTGCGGCGGCAGTCTCGGGCCATTGAAGAGAGCCCGGTTATGGTGATCATTACCGATACCGACAGCCGTGTACTGTATGTGAACCCCGCTTTCACCAAAATTACTGGATATGATGAAACAGAAGTGCTGGGGCAGCACATGCGCTTTATCCAGAGTGGGCAGACCGATGAATCGCTCTATCAGGAGATGTACCGCACGCTTACGCGGGGCGAACCTTGGCATGGTGAAGTACAGGATCGACGCAAGGATGGTTCTTTCTTTTGGGTCTCTGCCACCATCTCTCCGGTACGGGATGAGAATGGGCAGGTGGTTAACTATGTGGCGGTGGAGGAGGATATCACCCAGCGTAAGGAGCTACTGCTAAAGCTGGAGAGCCAACAAGATAGCCTAAACCGTGCTCAACGTATTGCCCAGGTGGGGAGTTGGAATTGGGATCTGTCCAGTAATCAGGTGGAGTGGAGTGATGAGTATTTTCGCATTCTTGGCTATCCACCCCGCTTCACAGAGCCCAGTTATGATGGCTTTATCGAACGGGTACACCCGGAAGACCGTGAAGCACTAGAGGCCCAGATTAAACATGCGTTGGACAACCCGGAGGATTCATACCGGGCCGAACATCGTATTATCCGCCCAGATGGTGAGATGCGTACTTTGTTAGAGCTGGGTGATATCCGCTGTGATAGTGATGGCACCCCCATCCGTATGGTAGGTACAGGGCAGGATATTACCGAGCAAACCAAAGTAGAGGCTGAGCTGCGACAGCACCGGGACCATCTCTCTGAACTGGTGGCGTTGGGTACAGCCAGTATTAAAGCGATTGTAGAAACCGCCGTCGATGCCATTATCACCATCAATGTCCGGGGGAACATCCTTTCGTTCAACCCCGCTGCTGTTCGTATGTTTGGCTATTCGGTACAAGAGGTCTTGGGTCAGAATATTAAAATGTTGATGCCTGAGCCGTTCAAGGGTGAACACGACGGCTACTTAACGCACTATCTCACCACGGGCATTTCTAAGATTATGGGCAGTAGCCGGGAAGGGGTTGGTCTACGCAAAGATGGTTTAACCTTCCCCCTGACCATCTCCTTGAGTGAAATGAAGTTGGGTAATGAACATCAATTCACCGGCATTTTAAGGGATATTACCCAAGAAAAAGCAGCAGCCGCTGAGTTGGAACGTATGACGGACCTTCTTAATGATGCCCAGGACTTGGCCCATATGGGGGGCTGGGAGCTGGATTTGGTCTCTGGCCAGATGACATGGACGGAAGAGGTCTATCGTATTCATGAAGCACCGTTGGAGATGCACCCGGTTAGGGAAGATCTGTTAACCTATTGTCATGCGGAAGAGCGTCCGGTACTCGACCAAATGCTCACCGGGGTTATTGAGCAGGCTCAGCCCTTTGAAATGGAGTACCGCTTTACCCCACGTTCAGGGCGCCAGTTGTGGATCAAGGCTTCAGGCCGTCCGGTGGTTGAGCAAGATCGGGTGGTTAAAGTACGCGGCATGATGCAGGACATTACCTGGCGTAAACGCAATGAGCGGGAGCTGGTGGAAGCCCGACATGCTGCGGAAGCCTCCAGTCAGGCAAAGACCGCATTTTTGGCCAATATGAGCCATGAAATCCGTACCCCTATGAATGCCATTATTGGTATGACGGATTTGGTCTTAGAGACTGAACTGGACCGGGACCAACGTAAAAACCTCCATGCGGTGGCAGAGTCAGCCAAAGCGTTGTTACGTTTGCTCAATGATATTTTGGACCTCTCCAAAATGGAGGGCGGCAAAATGGTCTTTGAGCAGATCGCCTTCCGGCCCATCGAACTGCTCGAGCGGGTTATGGCTGTTTTACAGTTGGAGGCACAGGCCAAAGGTTTGGAGCTGCATGTTAAACCCCATGCCGATCTGCCGGATTGTGTCTCTGGTGATCCCAGCCGTATACGGCAAATTCTACTGAACTTACTAGGTAATGCCGTAAAGTTTACCGAGAAGGGGAGCATTGAGCTCTCCGCAGAGCCCGCCGAGGAAAAAGAGTATATTCACTTTAAGGTGCGTGATACCGGTATTGGTATAGCGGAGGATCGTATCAGCAAAATTTTTGAACGCTTTACCCAGGCCGATGATGCGACCAACCGGCGCTTTGGGGGTACGGGGCTGGGCACAAGTATTTCAAGACAGTTGGTGGTACGTATGGGGGGGGAGATCTGGGTTGAGAGTCAATTTGGGCAGGGTAGTACGTTCCAGTTTACCCTGCCATTGCCAGCTTTGGAGGATGTCGAAGCGGTGATGTTGGATACAGAACAGCCCTTGGACCGCAGTGAAATTCCACCGCTTAAACCCTTAAAAATTCTCTTAGCTGAAGATGTTCCCCTGAATCAACAGTTGGTCCTGACCCGTATGAGTCAACAGTCGCATCAGGTTGTTGTGGCGGAAGATGGACGGGAGGCCCTGTTTGCCTTTGCCACCCAGGGGCCGTTTGATCTGGTTTTAATGGATGTCATGATGCCCAAAATGGATGGTCTGACCGCCATTGGTAAAATCCGCCAGATGGAGAGTGAGCAGGGCGGCCATATTCCCATTATTGCGTTAACCGCCAGTGTGATGCATGCCGAGCGTGAAGCCTGTTTTAATGCCGGTGCAGATGACTTTGTGGGTAAGCCCATCGACTTTATGCAGCTGTTCGGAAAAATGGCACGTTTGATTACTGGGGATAATCTGGTGGCCAACGCTGAGCTTTCCAATCCGACCGTTAATCTATTGAACAGCGGTCCAAAGCTGTTGGATGTGGCGGGTGCCATTCACAGTTGGGGTGATCGGCCAGCTTATTTAAAGGCGTTGGCAGAGGTTGTTGAAGCGTATGCTGATGCAACAGAGCAACTAAAAGCGCTGATTACGGCACAAAACTGGTCTGAGCTCTATATGCTCAGCCATACCCTCAAAGGGGTTATGGCCAACATGGGCGCGCAACGGTTGACCAGACCTTTGACCCGCTTGGAACAGGCGGCTAAATCGGAACAGCAGGATGAGGTAGAACTCGCATGGCAAGCAACGCCACAGCTGTGGCAAGAGACAGTGGATGCCATGCAGGGGCTGTTGGAAGGTCTTGCCCCAGCGGCTGACCGAGAAGTGGTGGTGGGGGATGCCCAGGCTGCTCAACCGCTACTTAAGACCTTGTTAGAGGTTGTGCGCCGGGGTGGTATGGATGAAGAGGTGATGGGGGCCTTGTCCCAGGTGCTTCCCCATGAAGATCTGATGCAGCTCGAACAGCTGTTGGATCATTTTGAATTCGACCAGGCTTTGGCATGGATCGAAAAGCGGCTGAATGAGGATGGATAAGATGGATCAGCAAACTCTGTTACTGGTGGATGATGAACCGCGAAATTTACAGCTCTTACGGCAGATTTTAAAAGCGGACTATCAGCTTTTATTTGCCAAATCAGGTCAGGAGGCGCTGGAGCGGGCGTTTGAACAGAGACCCGATCTCATTCTGTTAGATGTCATGATGCCAGATCTGGATGGCTACACTGTGTGTGCCCAACTCAAACAGGATGCACGTACCCGCCATATTCCCGTTATTTTTGTCACCGCGATGAGTGAGGAGTCGGATGAAGCCAGAGGGTTCGAACTGGGGGCGGTGGACTATATCGCCAAACCGGTCCGGGCACCGGTTGTGCGGGCTCGGGTTCGTAACCATTTAACTTTGGTGGACCAACATCGCGCCTGTGCCAAAGAGGTGACCAAACGTACAGAAGAGTTGATGGAAACCCGCTTGGCCAGCCTACAGATGTTGGGTAAAGCTGCTGAGTATAAGGATAATGAGACAGGTTTACATGTTATCCGTATGTCCAACTTTGCCGCACTGTTGGCAGAGAAATATGGTTGGAACAGTGACGACTGCGGCTTGATGTTGCATGCATCTGCCATGCATGACATTGGAAAAATAGGTATTCCTGATCGTATTTTGCTTAAACCTGGCAAATTGGATGATGCAGAGTGGGGGGTGATGCGTAAACACCCCGGTATTGGAGCAGGTATAATCGGCCGTTACTCGGGGCAGTCTCGGCTGTTCGATATGGCGCGGCAAATTGCACTTACCCATCATGAAAAATGGGATGGGTCTGGATATCCCCGGGGTTTGGCTGGGGAGGAGATTCCCATATCAGGACGTATGGTGGCCATCGCAGATGTCTTTGATGCATTAACAACACGGCGACCCTATAAAGATCCTTGGCCCATTGAAAAAACCGTTGAGACCCTAAAAAAAGATGCGGGGACCCATTTTGACCCTCGGCTAGTCGATCTCTTTATAGAAAATCTAGAGGGTATTTTGGCCATTAAAGCCCGCTGGGAGGAGACCCCGGTGGCTGAAAGAATGGAACAGCGTCGTTAGATCCTGGTCTGTTGGGCTTGAATGGGTATCAGCTCAGGATGGTTCTATTTAAAATGGGACCATTTTCATTCCTTTTTCAGGTTGCACCTTCTGCTTTAAACTGCTTATGATCAGTCAGGTTAGGGTCTTTACATAAGGGCAAACTGGCTAGATTTTAGGCCCGTATGCAGATGGTCTGAGAGACAACAGATCTCGATCTATCGTCTTACCAAGAAGGTCACCCCATGGATTTTATTCTCGTCTTCTCTCCCAGTTATGACCGTGCGGCTGAGATCCCCGTTGGTGGCCTTTTTCTGTGTGATGCCCTGTTAAAGAAAGACTACTCAGTGGGGGTGATCAATGATTTCTCCCATGAAGAGATCCTAGCGGCTGTGCATCGAGATACCGATGAACAGACCATTGCCTTTGGTATTTCAACCGTCTCTGTACTCACTTTTCGTGACACCATTGCCATCTCCAAAGCATTAAAAGAGGCCTATCCTCATATACCTGTGGTGTGGGGTGGGCAAGCGGTGGCGGCCAATCCTGAAGAGATCCTCGCCTTTGAGTGTGTGGATTATATTGTGGTGGGTGAAGCCGAAGAGGCTTTACCAGAGCTGTTGGCCCATCTTAAACAGGGTAGAGAGCCCAACCCTATCAAAGGGGTGGGGTATAAGCGGGATGGAAAATCCATCCTTCAGGGTATTGCCGACTATACGGAGCTGACCGGTGTGGTTGAGCTGCCTTACCATCTGTTGGATATGCCCGCCTATTACCGTCAGTTAAACATTGGGGGGGATCGCTGGTTGGGGGCGATGTACTCTCGGGGTTGCCCGTTTAAATGTTCATTCTGCTATAACTCCACCATCCATGGTATTAATACCCGTATTCGCTTTCATGAGATCGATCATGTCATCCATGATATCAAACGATTATCAGAGCAGTATGGCGCAGATAGTGTCACCATTCATGATGACCATTTTTTAATTAATGAAAACCGTGTGGTTCGGTTCTGCCAACGCTTGTTGGATGAGGGGATAACCGTCAATCTGCGGGCCAATGGGCGTATTGATACCATTAACCGTATGAAAGACAGCACACTGGCACTGCTCAAGCAGGTTGGTTTTGTTAATTTAATTTCAGGTATTGAATCAGGCTCTCCCCGTATGTTGGAGATCTTGAATAAGAACATTACGTTGGAGCAGATTGAAGCGGTTGATGCAAAGCTGGGCCAACATGGTTTGTATAAACACTGGAATTTTATGACCGCTCTGCCCGGTGAAACCATAGAAGATGTGGCCCTGACCCTAGAGCTTATTGTGCGTCTGGCCCGTACATCTATGGACTCACCCTTTCCGTTCAGTTACCGCAAATATGTACCACTGCCTGATACGGCACTGTATGAGATGGCAGTCCGTGAATATGGGTTGGAAGTGCCAGAATCCATTGAGGGCTGGCGTGATTTTTCAGATCGGTTCCTGGATGAGCGGGAGACGGGAGATCTGGGTATGTCGACCCGCCCGTGGATGGATCTAGCCTTGGCAACCTATACCGATGTGGGTGAAAAACTGGTGCTCGCTATGAACCGGCTGTTCATTGGCCAGGGTGCAGATCGTGCAGCCATTGCGCAGGCGGTGGATGCTCTACAGGCCCATGTGGAGCAGGGCTTGCCCCAGGCACAACGTCGGTGGGCCTAACCCGCTGCTTGGTCGTACCCTTGCTGTTAGAGCGGTAAATCGGCTAAGGTCTTTGAAATCGATAATATTCTTTCTGCAAAGGTGTTTCCATGGGTGCCCCCCTGTTTACCATTGTTATCCCTACCCGTAACCGTCTGGATTGTGTAAAAGGGGCCATTAGAGCCGCGTGTGCCCAGGAGTATCCAGGGGTGGAGATTCTGGTTTCAGATAACTCCGATGCGGCGGTGGCCCAATCCCTTGAGCAATTCTGTGCCGAACCTGATCAGCAGCAGGTCCGTTATATTCGCCCTGAAAAAATATTGGCCATGACCGATCATTGGGAGTGGGCTGTCGCTCAGGCTCAGGGAACCTATGTAGGGATTGTCACCGACCGTATGGCGCTTAAACCCCATGCCTGTACACGTTTGGCAGAGGTGGTTCAGACCCATACCCCACCATGGGTTACCTATATGTGGGATAACCATGGGGGGGATGATATCCCGTTCCCTTTAATGCGCCGGGGCTATTCTGGGCAGGTGATTCGTCTGGATAATCAGATGTTGTTGGATCAATCGGCCCACAGCCGTTTTACCCATGCGCTGCCAAGATTTTTAAATGGGTTCTGTCATCAGGACCTCTTAGCTAAGTGGCGTCAGGATTTGGGGACTATTTTTGGCTCCATCTCACCGGATTTCAACTTTACCTACCGCTACCTGGATCGAACTGACTCGACCCTGTTGGTGGATGAGACACTCTCGATCTCTGGCTGTAATGCTCAGGGTAATGGTAAAGGGTTGGAGAAGGGCATTCAGAACGCGGCCAGTAAAGATTTTATTAAGTATATGATTGGCGCCCCGGAAATTTACCAATATGCGCCCATCCCCAACCCTGTGCCGTTTATCTACTACAATGCCATTTTGGTCGAGTATGAGAGCTACCGGGTGCTCACGGGTAGTCACAAATTCCGCCCATATAATCCATCCTCTTTCTATCATGGCTCGCTGGTTCGTATTGCCCAATGCGAAAAAGAGGGTGAGAACCATGATGCCGCCCGGAAGGTTCTGGAGCAGTTCCGCCAAGCGCATAACATTGATATGCAGCCACCAGAACAGCCCAAAGGGCAGCCGTGGATCTTTCCGACAGAAACCAAATTTGCAGATATGGATCACTGCATGGCTTATGCTGTGGAAAATCCCATTGCCCCCGGTCGTGTGCCTTTGTGGGTCAATCTACAATTGGATGAGTGTGGTGTGGAGATTCTGTAGGTTCAGTAAGCTAACCATAGCACCAGAATGAGGGTGAGATGATTCAGATTGACGAAGAAAACGGTTTGGTTACCCTGCAGCAAGATGGTGTATCCCGTACCTTGCCCATGGCAGATCCTGAAGCTTTTGAGGCGATCAGTCGTGCCTACTTACGGGCAGGTTGGGACCTTAAGTATGTCTATAGCTTTACCTGGATGGGCCGCCCCATTATTCAGTTGCCCGATGATATGGTGCGTATGCAAGAGGTGATTTATGCGGTTAAGCCAGATGTCATCATTGAGACCGGCGTTGCCCATGGGGGGTCGTTAATCTTTTATGCAGGGCTCTGTAAAGCCATGGGGTCTGGGCGTGTAGTGGGGGTGGATATTGAGATACGTCCCCATAATCGTGATGCCATTGAAGCCCATGAAATGTTCCCGCTCATTACCCTGATTGAGGGGGACTCCATCGCAGCTTCGACCATCGATGCTGTAAAAGCACAGATTAAACCCGGTGAGACGGTGATGGTGTTGCTGGATGGTAAGCACACCTATGACCATGTGATGGCAGAGTTAGAGAGCTACGGTGCTTTGGTGAGCGCCGGTTCTTATATTGTCTCGATGGATGGTATTATGCAGGATCTGGTGGGGGCACCACGTAGCCAACCCGATTGGGATAAGGATAACCCGGCTCGAGCGGCTCGTGATTTTGCCGCTAAACGGGAAGATTATGAACTGGTTGAACCCCCCATTGAGTTTAATGAAGGCACCTTACGAACACGTACCGTTACCTACTGGCCAGACGCCTTTTTACAAAAGAAGTAGGAGAAGTGGCGTATCAGGCCGCGCACGTTACCACTTGGTTAAAGCGACCCTGTGGCCTGTCAAAGTTGCCTCGATATGCCGCGGGTTATAGCCCCGTTCTACCCTGTTTATACAGATGTGATTGCGATATGAATGGGTAAGGCGCTAACCCTATGCGAGTGTGTGCTTGGTGCTGATCGCGTTTTCCACATGTTGATCGTTGATGTCGCTGTTTTGAACTGTCCAACGTTGTAAACAAGGATTTTGAACCATGGACGCCAATCTACAAGCTGAGGCCGCCGCCTTTGATGCCCGGATTCGTGAGCGTATTGAGGCTGGATTTATTCCCGATCTGCGGCGTGCTGTGAAGTGTGACTACTTCTATAAGAGCTTCTGGCGTGATCCCCAGTTTATCCGTCTGTATGTCGGGGCCATTATGGATGGCCTATTAGCGCGTTTACACAACCACTGTGGACGTGAGCAGACCGTTTTAGATGTGGGGTGTGGTGCGGGTTATATGTCTTTGGAGTTGGCCCGTCATGGCCACCACGTTACGGCCATTGATATCTCCCAGGCGTGTATTGAGATTGCGGAAAAAATGCGCGATGAAAACCCCTTTACAGAGGGTTTTGGCACTTTGACCTACAAAAGGAAACCTTTTGAGCAGATTGAAGGTCAATATGATGTCGTCATGTTTTCTGTCTCCATGCATCATATGTTGGACCTTGAAGCGGTGGTGGCTCAGAGTAAAAAATGTTTGAAGCCGGGTGGTTATCTTCTCTGTTATGAACCTGCCCATGAACGGTTTTTAGAACAGGATGCTGCTCAGGTTGCTTTGATTCGTGGTCTGCTCTCACTCACTGGCCACTGGTATGAACCCGATGAGGCGCTGCCCCATCTGTTTGATGCTCAAGCGCTCACCAACTATGTCGCCGAAATACACCGGGAATATATTGAAGAGCGGGATAAAAGTGAGCCAGATGGGCAGTCTCCCAATGATCAGGAAGCTGATGGTAATGAGATTCTGCAGGCATTGCGGCCCCATTTTAAGGAGGTTTTGCACGAGCCGGGCATCTCTTTTATCTATCGATTACTGGGCGGTATTCGTGGCGATGAAGAGACCGTCGCCAAACTGGCTGACTTTATTGCCACCTATGACCGCATGGGGGTAGCCAATGGTTATCTCAATGAAAATGGGTTTTATTGGCTCGGGCAAAAATAGGCATGCTTTTGCATGTTGTGCACACGCCATGCCTGTGGGGTTAACGGTGCCTAGGGCTTCGTTGGTGAAGGTCAAAAAAGCGCTGTTCGAAGGTGTGTTGTCGTCTCAAAGCGCGTTTCACAGCACAAGGCTTACAGCGAAGATCATCATCTTCCACAGCATTGTTTTGGCGAGGGTGTAGGGCTGCAATATCGCATGGCGATATATCATTTCTTACGCCTAATTATGGTCTGAAACATATCAAATGATCGGGTGTTTTGAATGGTGTGATGATCCCCACACGTGCTACCTGTTTTTACGCTTTTCATGAAGAAGAGCGCGCTGCAGATAAAGGAATGTACCCATGCCTTCGGTCTATTTTACCCCTGATGATATGTGCACCATGCTTAAGCTGGAGGTCAAGCGCATTCACGACTTCTTTGTGGCCAATGGTTGGGATGTGGTGGATGACCCAGAGCAGGCCGATCGCATTGTTTGCCCGACCTGTGCCGGTTGGGATCAGTTAGAAGAGAACTCGATTGAGACACTGGCCAAGCTCAAGCCACTTAAAGAAAAAGTCATTGCCGTAGGGTGTGTGAACACGGTCAACCCAGAGGGGGTTGAAGCCAGTCAGCCGGGTGCCAAGGTCTCCTCGCTGGAGCTGGAACAGTTTGACCGTGTATTACCAGACGCCAAGGTTAAAATTGCCGATATTCCAGAGCCTTCAACGTTCCGCACCAAAGAAGATTATCGCCTGTATGACCTGAGCAAACGTTATGTCAATGTGGCGTTTGGGTGTGCCTTTCAGTGTGCCTACTGTCCCCATGTCGTGGGTATTGGCCGGTTAAAGAGCCGTTCGGTTGATCACATTACAGAACAGGTTCGACAGCTGGTGGGGGAGGGGGTCCGTACCGTAGTTTTGACCGGTATGGAAACAGGCCTGTATGGTAAGGATATCGGTACCGACTACGCTACCTTGTTAGCCTCTGTGTTGGCTGAGCATGATCAATATCAGATTCATGTTGCACAGTTCCACCCGTCGGGTTTGCAGCGGCAGCCAGAAAAATTACTGGAGGCCCTCTCTCATCCCCGCGTAACGGATATGCAAATTCCTATTCAGACCACCAGTGCACGACTGCTGAAAATGATGCAGCGTCCCCCGTTGACCGAAGATATTCGAGAGACCTTACGTCAAATTCCCCAACGCAACCCTTCCACCATTCTACGTACGGATCTTATGGTTGGTTATCCCACGGAAACCCGTGAAGAGTTGGAAGAGGCTCTGGCTTTTGCTGTGGAGGTTTTTGATGAAATTGCGGTCTATGCTTTTGAGCAGAAAAGCGGCATGCCCTCCTCCAATTTGGCGGACCAGGAGATTGACAAAGAAGAGATGCAGTGGCGGGTTAACCATGCCGTGTCTTATATCAACAAGCATGATCGTTTGGCCCATGGGGGACAGCAATCGGGGATGACCCTAGAAGAGCTGGAAGCCAAAAAACAGGCCATGCGTCAAGCAAAAGCCAAACTTGCAGAAGCACGCATAGCCCAGGCAAAAATAGGGTAGGGTGTGCCGTTAAGGCTGTATGTCCATACAGCTTACCGCACCACCTCTACGTCTATTGATCTAGGGCTGTGTGGCTTAATCTGGTGATCCAGGTTGATTTACGGTTTGGGTAGGGCGGATAGATTAAGAACCGCCTTGTTATGCCCCCGTTTAATGGCTTGTTGATACCAATGGGCTGCTTTTTGGTAGTCTGGTTGTATCCCAACCCCCATATGGTAGATTAAGCCAAGATCATTTTGGGCATCGGCTAGCCCCTTTTCAGCCGCCATGGTTAACCAATATCGCGCTCTGTTTGCATCTCGCTCGGGGTTGGCTTGATGCAATCGGCAGACACCTAAACGGTATTGAGCCAAAGCAAGGCCAGCCTCTGCAAAGGGTTGGTAGCGCTTAGCAAGATCAGGTTTTTTCCATAACATGGCACAGTTGCCAAGGCTTAAGTCCGCCAGATCAAGTCCCCCTTGTTCCGCTTTTTTTAACCAGTCAAAGGCTTTTTCCACATTCGAAGGTAGGTTACGCCCGGCATGGTGTAACAGCCCCATTAAATGCATGGCACCCACATGACCCGCCTGAGCAGCATCGGAAGCCCAAGTCACCATCTCTTGGGTTTCATGTTGGTAGCTCGCTTCGGTTAAAAAAAGCATGGCCAGATTAAACTGGGCATTTAAAAGCCCCTGTTTGGCGGCGCGCCGATACCAGTCAATCGCTTTTTGAAGATCTTTTTTAATCCGTATACCTTGATGATAAGCAACCCCCAAATCGTTCATAGCCCGCAGGTGCCCTTGCATGGCGGCAGCGCGTAACCAGTCCATATGGGTACGGTCTGTGTTTGGGTGCAGTCGTCCTTGGATCATGCCCAATCCAAGTAGATATTGTGCTTCGGGGTGCTCTGCTTGGGCGGCTTCCATTAACAGTTTGGTGGTGGTTTTTGGGTTACCCAGACGGTGTTTGTTTAATTCCAGGGCTAACAGTACCTGGCTTTGGGCAATGCCATGATCCCCAGCCTTTTTTAGCCATTTTCGAGCAGCAGCGGGGTCTTTTTCCCCGCCCAGCCCCTGTTTAAGCATAAGGGCCAGGTTATGTTGTGCTTGGGGGTTGCCGGCTTGGGCTGATTGGGTTAACCACTGACGGGCCTCAGCCTGCTGTTCCAGTCCTTCAGTATACTTAAGCAACAACACCCCAAGATTAAGTTGGGCCTTGGTGTGTCCCTGTTTGGCTGCTTTTTTAAACCATGAAATGGCCATAAAAGGGTCTTTTTTGGTGCCCAGACCTTTTAAATGCATGCGGGCCAGATTGACCTGAGCATCGGCATAATCCTTTAAGGCGGCATTGCGGTACCAGGAGAGTGCTAACTTGGGGTAGCGGGCAACACCCCGACCTGTTTCATAAATAATGCCCAACATGTTGGCACTTTCGGCAGAGCCCGCAATAGAAGCCCGTTTAAACCAATCAATGGCAGTGTGTGCATTGGTTTTAAAACAGAGTCCATTTAAATAGAGCGAGCCTAAATTATACAGCGCGTCGGGGTAGTCTTGGGCGGCGGCTTTGTTGAGCCACAAGCGTGCTTCATCACATATGGGTTGATCGGTGTTGTGTATTAACAGAACCGCGAGATTATTTTGTGCTTTGGCATGACCTTTTTTGGCCGCTCGTCGGTACCAACTGGCGGCGAGGGCCCGGCTTTTTTTAACACGAATACCCTGTTCATGGAGTACCCCCAGGTTATTCATGGCTTCAGCTTGGCTGTTTTTGGCATCTTGACGTAGTTTTTCCAGATCCCATTTTAAATAGATCTTCTGCCAATCTGGATCAACCGTGAGGGGCTGTTTAAGGGTCTGTGTGGCCCCATGTGTTGGGGTAAATAACCAAAGCAGTAAAAAAAGCAGGCCGATGGCCAGCAGTAGAGGGATGGTGGCCCAGCGGTGGGTACGGTGGGTACGATGGTGATCGTTATAGCTGGGCCTATGGCGCTTGTGATGGCGCACATGGGGTGAATGATGTTGCACCCTGGCCATGTTTTACTCCTGAACCAAACGGTAGGGTAGCACCTGGCGGTTGCTCTGGGGTTGGTTCATGCGGTGTAGTTGTATGGCCCTGGGTGTCCAGTGTTTACGGCGGGTGGGGGACATGCTGTTTCGTATACTGGCTTTTACCATGGGGTGCAGTTCAATACGGTCAACCTGCAAGTCAATTAAAGCATAATGATCAAGCAGTTCCCAGGCTTCCAGCATCGCCAAAGCATCATCAACCTGTTTGGTTAAAGGGTTGGGTAATAGGGCCGCTTGTTTGGGTAACAGGTCTCGGCGTAGCTGATTATCTGGCAGCAGGACGATAAAATCCAACAGTGTCCGAGCCAGGGGATTTTCCCCTTTTATCCGATCAAGCGTACGTTGCCATGTGGTGGTAATGGGGTTGGGGTAATAACTGCTGGGTAGAAGGCCCTTCTCCAATACCGTAATACCATAGCGGTCCAAATAGGCTAATGCAGCCTGCAAGGAGAGTTTGGCTTTTTGTGTAAAGATCGCTAACTGCTCCAGGGCTAAAGGAAGGCAGCCAACACGGGAAACCAAGCGGTTGGCCGCTTCACCATCCTGTTTGCCGGTCCGTTCTTGTAACCACTGGGCGCAGGATTCCGCTTCAGGTAGATGTAGGTCCAATGTCGCAGCCCAGCCGGACCAATCCATATATCGTGAAGTGATAAGTAGGTGGTGGTGGCGAAGTTGACTCAGTATAGGCTCGAGCATGCTCGGGTGGCTAACGTTATCGATTACCAAGAGCCAGTCGTGGCGGCTAATCAAACGCTGGATCACACGGTTGGCAATGGTTTGTAGTCTCTCCTGATCACTCATATCCTGATTCGATTGGAGGGCTAAGCCCGCCGGTTGCGCGGTTTCCTGATTAGCAAAACTGGCATCCAATTTTTCTTCCAGCTTAATTAACCCCTGTAAACAGCCTTGGCTGTCACACCCTTCAATCCACCAAACATGGCTAAACTGGTGGGCATTTTGGTGTACATAATGGTTCACCAGCTGTGTTTTGCCCGCACCGCCCATGCCGACAACCACCAGTGGTGTAATGCCCATGGTCTGATCTTGGGCTGAAAAATGGTTGGCAATACTCTCCACCCCTGGGTTTAACGGTATAAAGGGGGTGGTCGCGGTGGCTGGTGTTGTTTGATCTGTGGTTGAGCCACAAGGGGGGGGTGGCAAGGGTAGGGCTTCGAGCTCCTGGCGCTGGTGGGCTGAGAGCAGTAAAGGGGCCGTGTTTGGTTCGGGTGTTGGTTGGTCGAGGGGTTCTAAACAGGCGACTTGTGGTGGTTCGGATATGGGTTCTTCGTTGGCGACCACAGCAGGGCCTGGTTCCCCCTGTTCTTCTTGGCGCTTTAGATCACAATGATCAGGCTCTTGTTGGTCATGCAGTGTTTTCTCTTCCTCAATAACCGAAGCCCAGCGTTGCTGCATGGCGCGACGAATAAAGCGAGGGGGCTGCCGATTAGGGTAGGCAGGTTTATTCTTAGGTTCATGGGGTGGAATGGCTTCTGCCAGTTCATCTTGCTCATCTGTCCAATACAAACGGTCCCAGACCTCGATCATACGTATCCAGATCCGTTTACCCCTTTCCATCATCTCTGGATAGTACGCCATGAGTGCATGCAACCCACGCCCAAATAAGAATAAGATCCCGGTGAGAAAGAGGAAGAGCATGAGCAAAGGATGAAACAGGGACTCCTCTTTGGGTACCCATGGCTCTTGTGCCTGATCCGTCGCGTTTGGTATGGGCTCCGGGGTTAAGGCTGGCCCAGTACGCTCCGTATCATGTGGTGTGGTTATGCCTTTTAGATGAAGGGGTAGATCCACTTTGCGATTGGATGTTCTCTGAGCAGCAGGGGTAACAGCTGCGGTCTGTTTTTCTAGTTCAGGTTGATGGCTGCGGGGAGGGGCCGGTGGCACCATCGTCTGTTGAGGTTTGGGTTCACGCAGTTTTTTTTCAGAAAGTTGTGCGGTTTTAAGGGGTTCTGAAGGCGGCAGATAGACCTCAGATGGCACAACCGTCTGTGAAGATATGGATGCTTGCTGGCTTGCTTCGGTAGGTAAGGACTGTTCTTCAATCACAGAGTTGGAAAGAGCCGTTGCCCGTCGCTTAGGCGGGTGGGCATAACGCTGTGGTTGTGTCCGTAGCGTATAGCCATAGGGTTTTAGGGTTTCTACAAGCGAGCCTAGATCTACAGGGCTCACAGGTGTGCGATTAACTTCGATGGTTTCTGTCTGCACAGCGCGCTTAGGTTTGACATCAACCTCTGTGGCTGCTGTCTCCACGGTGCGTTTAGGCTGGACATCAACCTCTGTGGTTGCTGACTGTACAAGGTGTTTGGGTTCTGCCTTGATAGCTGTTACCGACGTTTCTGCCACCCTACGCCGCATAGCCTGTGGAGCTGGTCTTTGTTGTGTCGATAAAAGGGCTGGCTTGTCATGGGTCGCTTGGGGGGGGACTGGCGCTTTGACCGCAGGTGTGGCTTCTTCACCGGATAGGGGGAGTGCGCCAAATGGATCGCTGGACCATTGGGGAATGAAAGCATGGTTTGTTGGGGCATCTGCCCATACAATGGGGCTGTGCAAGCAAAGCAGCACGGCAAAAAGAGCAGAGGCTTGTATATGACCTATTCCCATAACCTGATCCTTAACCTTGATCGGTCAGGAGATCCAAAATCGAAGAACCCCAGCCAGGGGGTGCTGCGCTTAGATATCCGGTTGAATGTGGGTTCGCGTTAGCGAACCAATTGATCAAACAGAATCTTAAGCTCCCATGAGCGTTGCCGACTTTTTACCAGCCGATCTTGCTCTGCCGTCACCATCTTAAACATTTCCCGACTGGGACGACTTTGATAATGGCTTACTAAAAATTGGATGTTACGTTCCCGTAAAATGGTCATTTGGGAGAGGTTTTTAGCCTCACGGATCATGGATGTCCCTTGTTCGATGAACGCTTGTCTCTCTTCTTTGCGCGTGCGGGACATCGTACGATCCATCAAGGGAATGTTAAAAGTCAGCCTGACATTACTGATCTGATCGTTGTCTGTATCAAAGGTCTTTCCTGTTTCCGCCTGAAGGTTCAGTTTATAATCCAGTCCCTTGTAGCGTCTCTTGGCGGCAGTGAGCAGGCGGATAATGGCATTATCCCACCACCCTTCTGGTATGCCGGGGATGGTGCCTTGAATCTGTTTAATATCAAACGTCGACTGTGGCGTTGCGAGCTGGCTTTTTCCATCGGTCACAGGTGGCGGCACGGTTGCTGGGGTTAGATCATCCTCATTGACCGGAGGTGTGACATTTTGGATGAGTGGTGCAATCCCCTTGGCTGAGTTGGGTATTAAGATCAAAATAGGGCTGGCACCACCGGTTACCACGTTGGAGATAGAGGGTTCTACCTCAACAATAAACTCCTCCATGGGGTTGGCCCGGTTGACATTGGGTGCAGGGTTGGAGCTTTTCAACCGTATGGTGGTTGAAGCCGCACTGGTTTTAGGCTCGGTTTGCGCCTGTTGGGCATGTACTGGGGCGGTGACCACAGTCAAACTACCCATCATCGCTGCCAGGATGCTCCAGTATCTATTCACCTTCCGCCTCGCTGGTTGATCGCCTCTCTCTCTTATTTGAGTGAGGCCCCCCTCTCTATTCTCATCGCCTGTATGATCAGAAAACTTAACATTCGAAAAAAACCGGCTTAAGAAGCCCTTGAAAACGGTTTGAAAAAAAAGCCCAATAAGATTTTAGTGTCTTGTGAGATGTCAGAGTTTCACAATTAATAACGTAACATAACAAAGCGCAGGCTTTTGCAGGATTTTTGTAACGACCTTTAGAGTACAGTAAAATAAAGGGAAATTATAGTTGAGCTAGGTAGTCGGTATCTTATGATTCTTTGAAATGTAACAGTCATAAACTGACATAATCTTGCATGTGGGGAGTGCAGAAAGGGGTTTGGCTTCTGAGGCTTATCTTGATTTGCGTTAGGACTTTTTGATCGGTAAGCCCAGGTGGGATTAACAGATACGAGACTTGGCTAGAACCCTCTATGTGCATGGAGGTCGGTTGATTAACCTTGAATGAGTTGATGAAGACCCTGGCGGTGATTCCCCCACATGCGTTGATACAGATTTTCCAGGTGATGAGTGAAAAGTGGGGAATTATAGAGCGGGGTCTGATCCCGTGCTGCTAAGAGTCGTTGGCGAATGGAGGCACGGCGTGAAGGATCGTTGGCTAATGTTCTGGCTAACGCCAAATAGCTCTCTTGATCGTGGGTAATTAACTCTGTCATCCCCATATTTGTGGCCAAACAACTAGAGACGCGGGAGGCAAAGGTATCCCCCTGCCAAACTACCAGGGGTACACCACTCCATAGTGTATCACTGCCGGTGGTATGGGATCCGTAGGGGAAGGTATCCAGGGCAACATCCACCAGGGGTAGACGCCCCATATGGGCCGCCATTGGTACTCTGGGTGCAAAAATAACACGGTGTTTGGCAATGTTATGGTGCGCAAAGCAGGCATGGAGGTTGGTAATGGCCTCCGGCAGGTTATGGTCCAACAGCCATAATACGGAATCCGGCACCGATGTCAGCAATGCACTCCAGGTAGCTACAATGGTTGGGGTGATTTTATAGCTTTGGTTAAAACTCCCAAAAACAATGCCTTGCGGTGGTAAGCCTGCTTGGGATCGCGTGGGTGTCGGGTCACAGGCCATCTCCCTGGGGTTGGGTTGATAGCAGTGGGGCATAATGGCCAGCTGTTCGGCGTGTAGATGGGCCTCTTCAGCAGGGGTATTAATGGGATCTCCAACCAGATAGTCCGCAAGCCGTTGATGCCCCATGCCCCCAGGGTAACCCAGCCAACTCACCTGTAAGGGGGCCGGTCGGTAGGCCAAAATACCAGGGCGTGCATGGGTGGTATAGCCCATCATATCCACCAGTATATCTACGTGTTGCTCGGCAATAGCGCGTGCTGCTGAGGCATCATCCAGGGGCCCAATACAATGAAACTGATCCACAGTCTGTTTGACCCGTTGACGCATGGCATCATCGGTATCCGGGCCAATGGCAAAGGCGTGGATCTCAAACTGACTGCGGTTATGCTGTTCCAACACCCCAATGCAGAGGCGGGAGATGGCATGGTTACGAAAATCTGCGGAGAGATAACCAATCCGTAGACGATCGCCTTGTTGGTCTGTTTGGGGGTCTACCAGCGGAGGGCTTGCGATAATGCCCCCATAACTTGCCTGGGTAAATTGCTGTGCGGCGCGTCGTTGTAGTTGGGCGTCAATCTCAGGGAGATAGGTGGTGATAAAGGGCACCAACGCGGGATCCTGTTGGGGGGCCTCTTGTGTAAGCAGTTGTTTGACCAAGGCGATGTTGTGATCCAAACGGTCCCAGCGACAGAGCATCATATCACAGAGGATCAAACTACCCAGGGCACCACCAAGCTTAGGGTTTATGCGCACCGCCTCAGCATAATAATCGGCAGCCTTGGCATGCTGGTTCTGCAAAAAATAGACATAACCCAGATTATAATGGAACAGGGCAACATCAGGTCGTAGATCAATGGCGGCCTGATAGTGGGTTATGGCTTGGGCATACTGTTGCTGATTGTTGAACAAATTAGCCAGCTGGTTATGGGCCTCAGGAAAATCAGGTTTATCTTGAATAACCTGTCGATAGTTCTGCTCGGCAGCTTGCAAGGCACCTGTGCGTTGCTGTACTTCGGCCAGATGAAAACGGGCCATATGGAAGGTCGGGTGGTGGTTTAACAGGACTGTATAAGCCTGTTGTGCTGCCGCATACTCGCCCAATCGTTGTTGCAGGCGCCCCAGGCGAAAGCGGGCACTGTGTAAACCGGGCTGCAGCTCCAGGGTTTTATGATAAGCTTGGCCTGCAATGTTCAGTTGCCCATTGGCCTCCAATAATCGGCCAGCACCATGGTGAGCGGTGGCCAGATTGGGGTTCAGCCCCAACGCGGTACGAAACGCCATATGTGCTTCGGCAAAGCGCTGCTGTTTTTCCAATAACTCCCCTAAACCGACCAAGGCTTCGCCCTGTTGATCTGAACAGGTAATTGCCATTCGCCAATAGTACTCAGCCTTCTTTTCATCGTTAAGCTGCATGGCTGCCTGTGCCGCCATCTGCAATAATGAAAAAGGGTAGGGCCCTGGTTTATTAAGCTGCTTTTTGGCGAGTTGTAGCGCCCCTTTAAACTGTTTTTGTTGTAGGGCTTGTGCAATGTCAGCAAAGGGGGCTGGGGACATAATCTTCCCAATGGTCGTTAGGAGAATAAAGTGAGGTTAGTATGGCATGACTGCTGGACCAAGCAAAGCTATCCTGCTGTCTGCTTTCGGCGGGCATGGGGTTTGCTGCGGGTGGACGTTGTTTTTTTACGTGGCGGCTTATGCAGTTTATCCAGGGCTTCCTGAGCACCTTTAACCCCCTGTTTGGCGGCTTCTTTATACCAATGTCGGGCATGTAAAGGATGGCGCGTTCCCCCCTCACCCCGTGCCATCATAAGTGCCAGAAGTTTTTGGGCCAAGCCGTGTCCACCAAATGCCAATGTTTCTAACATGGTGCGGGCAGCCTTGAGGTTTTTTTGGGTACCGTTACCACTGCGCATTTGAACAGCCATGAGATAGTGGGCCTCGGTACATCCTTTTAAAGCCGCGCTCTCCCGCCAGCGGTAGGCTTCTTTGGCGTTGCGTTTAATACCCCGCCCATCCATAAACATTTGCGCTAATTCTAGTTGAGCCTCTTCATCCCCAGCTTCTGCAGCCGCCAAATACCAGTAGTAGGCTGCCAAAGGGTTGGGTTCAGTTAGCGGAGCGTGGCCTTCCAGGCACCACTTGGCGAGCTGTAGTTGGGCATCAACCCACCCCTGGTGTGCGGCGTAGCGTAACCATACAAGGGCATGTTCTTCCTCTTTACAGGGAATTAAGTCGGCATCCAGATCCTGAGCCAGTGCCCACTGTGCTTCATCAAAACCGGCATGCGCCGAGCGCCATAACCAAGAGATACCCTGTTCCACAGCGCGGCTGGCGATCTCTTCACTATTGGCCTGAATAAATTTTTCCAGTGCAAAGCGGTACATCGCCTTGCTATGGCCCTGTTGCGCGGCCTGTTTATAAAAAATGGCGGGTGTCATGCCCCGCGCACGCAGCTCTGGGTTGGTTTTTAACAGCTTGGCCAGTTGTAGTGTTGCTTCTAGATCCCCATAGCCTGAACCGGAAAACAGCGCGGCTTTAGCGGCTTCCCGGCTCTGTTGGCTATTGGTGCGTAGTCTTAGATCTGCAATGGCACGGTGGGCAAAGCCTGATCCTGCACGAGCGGCCTCCATATAGGCTAACTGAGCCTCATCGTAGTGCTCTTGCCGATACCGTTGGTCCCCTTCAATGATTTTGGTATGCGGTGGTTTGAGTGTGCTATCTGTCTGGTCCAAGCCATAGGTTGCCAACCATTGTTTAATATCCTGAGGTCGGTCTTCAACATCCAGAATTAGGGCAGCATCAATGGCGGCCAGCAAAGGTTTACTGTAGTGCTCAACAAACCGCAGATGTAGGGGACGGTAGGGGTCTTCGCCATGATCTTTACGGTAGAGATAGCGCACCACACTGTTCACCGGTGGTTCAGCGGTAATCAATCGGTAGAGGGTAGCCCCAAGGGTGTACAGATCACTGGCAGGCCCAATGTTCTTACCGTGGTGCAGCTCTAAGGAGCTATAGCCGCGGTCAAAGTTATAGTGGGCTTCACCCCGTTCCAAACTACCCAGTGACCATGCGGAACCAAAATTGGTTAAAATAGGTTGGCCATTGGTTTGTAGCAGGATACTGCTGGGGTGGAGATTAAGGTGAGACTGCCCCAGCTCATGCAACATGTTCAGCGCACTACAGATTGGATCCAGTAATTGATGGATCTCCCACTCGATCAGGGAACGGCGATGGGCCAGCTGTTCAAGGTTTTCCCCCTGTACATAGCGGAGCACCATATAACTGCTACCCAGGGTATCAAAATGATCCAGCAAAGGGCGGATGGCAGCATGTTTTAAATGCGCCAGAAGTTGAACCTCATAGCGGAAGCGTTGCCGGAAAGTATCAAATGGCGCCTGATAGGCCGGGCTTACAGAGATCTGCCCATCTGGACCCCTATGTACCGGAATTTGCGGCATGAACTCCTTAATCACGACCGGCCCACTGGCATGAAAAGCCAGATAGACGATGGCATAGGCGCTCCTGGCCAGTTCCATTTGGATCTGGTAGTTCCCTAGCTCAAAACCTTCTGGTAGTGCTCGGTTGCGCATGAATGGCCTAAATGAGAGAGAGTGTGATTCTTATAACATTATCGTCCTATAGTCCTGAAATGTGGAGTGGTTTATCTGCTTTTGCAGGAACTTTCTTTGGTGGATTGGAAGAAGGTGGTCGTTTGTCTCAAATCTGCTACCTATTAGGGGCGGGGAAGTTATCAATAACGATGAGCCTTCATGACGCCTGTTGAATCTTAATTGTCACGGGCTAGAGTCAGAAATCAGACACAGGAGAAATGGCATAAACGACTCAATCGTCGTAGCTGTGCATGCTACTCAGTTTGATCCAGGCTGATTGCCTTCTTGAACCGCTAGATCTTTAGAATAAGAGACGGAGTGGATAGAGAGAGTGTAGAAGCAGAACATGCTTTAAAGAATTACGCTCGAAACTTGCGTGATATGTGGATGGCCCTACGCATAAAGTGGAAGAGTGCCCTCTACCGCCTCCCTTACGAGAGTAGGGGGGCAAGTAATATCCATAAAACGGTTGAGTATATGCAGACATGGCGACCCCGCAAGAGCCGCTCCGAATGGCTCTAAGCAGACGCACAAACGACAACCCATAACCCTGCTGGTAAGGGGTAGATTTTCATAAACGTTACCCCATTAAAATCCAATCATATCCCACGACCCATCTGCTTAACACAGTTGATCTCATCGTGAAATTTAAAAATCTCTACGATGAAATATCGTCAGCAGACAAACCCCCTATCCGCCTATCAACAAAAAGAACCAAACCCCTAGCTACTACACCCCTTACAGGCATGAAAGGACGTTGATTGTTCACCTTGGGCCATCGCCCTTTGGTTTGCGCCATCGGCTACTCACACACGATCTACGCATCACCATTTATCTGTTTTTAAATCTGTAAGACGCCACTCTGTTGCCTGCCTTCTGTCCCATACGTGCAGTGTGCGAGCACCACATGTCATGCTCATACATTTATTGAAGATCTTTATAAATGTTATGGGAAAAAGAAATTTATCATATTTATTTCTATTGGTTAGCATATCTATCAAGACACATTCACCAACGATGGAGTGACCCCATGACGGCTCAACGCATGCTTTTTCTTACAGTCGCCCTGCTGCTATGGACAGGGATCTATCTAACAGGATTTCAAATGGTCCATTGGCTATTACTGATCCTTGCGGGCTTGGTTAGTTTTGCTGGTTTAACCGGTTTTTGCCCAACCTATTGGGTCTTCCGAAAAATAGGTTTTGCAGCCTAAATAGATGATTAAGGAGCCTCTCATGCCTCTATTTTCTAATCCAGTAACTACCATACTCTGGTTGGTCGCCATCCTAGGGCTGTTTATTCTCTGGCATTTAAGCCGAGAGCTGAGCCGAAATTGGAAACCAACCCGTGGTATATGGTTAGCGGGTGCGATTGGATTAGGCCTTGTAGCTTTGAGTTTTAAAGCGGCTCTGATGAATCTACTTATCGACAATCTGGATCACTTTTCCCAGTGGGGTCAGCCTCAAAGAACAACGGTGGAACCTGTGCAGCCCACCGGTCCTGGAGGTGCTGGCCCCTGGGTAGCCCTGCCCTTATCCCCCCCTCACCCTATGGATAACCCCACCAATAGGGTTAAAGAGGCGTTAGGGCAGCGGCTTTTTTATGATTCTGCCCTATCAAAAGATGGCACCATTGCCTGTGTAAGTTGTCATGATCTTGCCAATGGTGGTGATGATGGCCAACAGCGTTCTCAAGGCATAGGGGGTGCCTTAGGAGGACGTAACGCGCCGGGTATTTGGAACAGCGCCTATCTTTCTCGCTTGTTCTGGGATGGACGAGCAGCGTCCTTAGAAGATCAAGCCCAGGGACCACTACTTCATCCAGACGAGATGGGTATGGACTCCCTAGAGCAGGTGGTTAAGCGGATAAAAGAGATCGAGGGATACCCCCAAGCTTTTGATGAGGCCTTTAAACAACCCGATGCACTCAATGCACCAAACTTACTTAAAGCCCTTGCCACTTTTGAACGAACCTTGGTACAGGCTAATACCGCTTATGATCGCTATGTTCGGGGTGATAAGCAGGCACTTACAGCAGCACAAAAGCGTGGAATGAATCACTTTAAAAAGCTCGGCTGTCGTAATTGCCACCGAGATCCAACCTTTAGTGCCGCTGGGCTGGTTAAACCCTTTGGTGTCTACCGCCGGTTCCCCATCCATAAACATACAGAGCTGCTTACAAAATATAGATTGGATCAGGATCTCGGAAAGGGTCATGGACGTTGGCGGGTGCCTTCCCTTCGTAACGTCGCCCACACTGCACCCTACTTCCATAATGGATCCGTACCAACCCTAAAAGAGGCGGTTTGGCTTATGGGCAAACTACAACTCAACCGTACACTTGCACCAACGACCATTGATGATCTTGTTGCTTTTTTGCAGGCTATATCTCATCAATCCAATGATATTTCACCAAAGCTATTGGCCGGAGCACAACAACCATGATTAACCTTAACCATTTGCGCTTTGCCAGGGTCTTGGCCCAAACCCTATCATTTAGCGGAGCTGCTCAGATCTGTTGTGTGACCCAACCAACCCTCTCCAATGGTATCAGCCAACTGGAAGATGCTTTAGGGGGGGCACTTTTTAAACGTACAACCCGTCAGGTAGATCTTACCCGTTTTGGTCAACATATGTTGCCGTTGATTGAAGAATCTCTACGCGCTGTTGAGGAGTTGCGGGCCAGTGCCACAGCATGGCATGACCCCGCCCATAAATTACTGCGTATTGGGCTCTCTCCAGTGGTTGATATGGCACAACTGGAAACATCCCTGGCCCCTTATCGGGCCAGCCACCCCGATGTGCAGATCTTCTTTAAACAGTGCTTTATCCAAGATCTACACAGCCGCCTGCAAGAGGCCAGCATTGATCTTGGTGTCGCCCCTCATGGGCAGTTTCCTTCTCACTATACCCAAACGCCCGCTTATCAAGAGCCACTGTACTATCTACCCCGTTGTCTTGAGAGTGATCCTCCACCCCAACTTGAACACTGGCCTTTGGTCGATGCGGCGCGTGAACCTATGATCCTGACCCAAGGTTGTGGTCTGTCTGAAGTTATTAAAAGCCTTTTTGCTAACCAGGGTGTGACGCTTCCGCTCTATCCTGGCCACGCTTTGGACTACGCTTCTGTTGAAAACTGGGCGGAACTGGGTATAGGGGGTGGTGTACTACCGCACTCTAAACTCTCTGAGCAAAATCCCACATGCGCCCCTTTACTCGATGGGCAAAACCAAGCTCAACTGCGTGTGACATTTATTTGGCCACAGGAACCCAGCCAAGCCCCCCACTTAAGAGATCTACAAGAACTACTCAGTCAGTAACTAAAGATAGGGAGGAGATCACGTGGAACACGCTACCCTCATTCATATGACACACCTTATGACATGAAATGGCCCGCAGGAACCCAGCCATCCCCCCACTTAAGAGTTCGGTATGAACGGCTAAGCAGCAGTAGAGAGAGAGGGGCTTACGCAGGATATGTGACTAAAATATAGAAAATACACTATGCTTATATCGTTCTTCGATACAAGTATTATACCCTATTATCCAAAGGGATCTTCACTTTCAAAGCATTTTAGTTCCAACACCTGCATGGCACTTTGCACCTGCTGAGATTCACTCTGTTTTTGTGCCACAATACGATCAACCGCAAAGCCATCTTCTTCTACAGCATGATAACTAAACCAATCACCCAGCACCAATAGGATACTCTCTACACTTTCTTGCCCTTGTTGCAGCTGAAAAATATAGTGGTTAAGCGCACCTAACAATTCACCATGACGTTTTTGGTGATGTGCAAGATGATTTTCATCCAACCCATGCTCCATGTAGAGATTCTCTTCTGAATGAAAATGGAAAGCGGCAAACAGCTGCACCTCTTCCAACAAACGAACTTGCCGGGTTAGGTCATGACTGTTTTCCAGCGCAGGGGTCAGACGCTCTATTAAATCGATAAAAAAGGCGTGCTGCAGATCAACCTCTTCGAGACCTGTATGAAAATCGGGATGTTTAGTTATGGTCTTCATATTTGCACTCCATGCCTGCCTTATCCTTCATGAGAATATCTGCTCTCCATTCCTAAAGGAAAAGCCATCCAAACCTTACACTTTTGCCGCAAATCCAGTGTAACCTATTCTTCTCTTTTGGTGTTACGTTCATTCATATGGTTGCCATAGAGATGACAATCACCCAAATCAGGACGCATAAAACGAGATTTTGAAGATTCTTCTTGCGGTAACTTGCCCCACCATATACCTATCCCTAAAATAAACAGTACGACACCACTCATAAGCCATGCCCTAAACAACACCTTCAAACTACCTTTCAATTTTTTAGAACACGTCCTTGTTCTAGATCCCACAACCTAGCAACTTTCTCCATCATCCTTTTCTATCGGCACATCGCAACGCTTTATATAATACCATGCTAATACCATATTCTTGTAAAAATAGTTCTTTTATGCAAACCCGCCTCTGATCTCCATGAGATTTTCCCTAGATACACCGATTTATTTACATACGATACCTGTTATATTCAAGATTACCCTTATATTCCATAATCATAGATATGATCACTGCTTGTCATATGCATCTTTTACTCAATAAGTGTTACATCGTTTTATACCTTGAAATACAGGAGATTTTTTTAGGTATTCCTCTTTTCTCATGTTACTAACCAAGCATTCCCATTTCCTGTTACAAGTATGTAAAAATCGTTTACATTTAAAAAAAGGCACAAAATTCCCACCACCTACTTTTTTCCTTTCTTGTACCAGAATAATTAATTTATATTGTATTTCTATTTTCATGCTTTATATATTTCATATTCTACTCTTCTAATCTGTCATTTTGTATCACTCTATATCACGAATATTTCAGACTTTTAAAAAAGTTGCAGGTTATCTTTCAAAATATGTAACTTTACGCATACCTAATGTTGTTTTATCTGTTTTTTGTTTATTTTCCGAGACTTAATGATACTTTCCTTCAAATCTATGCGCTCTCTTGTCTCTTTTCACTTTTATACCAAGCCGTTACACAGAGATTACAGATGCATACCAGCATAAGAATAATGTAAAATGTTTAGAGCTGATAAATTCTATTGGCAGAGTTTTGCAGGAACGTATTAGACGTGCATGCATGACTATGTGTTTTTTGGTTGAGAAAATTGCTTACACCAGAGATGGAAACCTTGGGGGTCGCCATCATCTGGTTTGCATAACTAGGGGAAATACCAATGGCTGAAGATACTTCCAACAACAGTGATGTTCAGGAAGCTGCTGACGACGGTGAAGAGGCGCGACAGAATCTGGATGACATGACCGTCCTCCAGAATGATGACAATGTTGACCTTTCTGCCGAACAGCAACAAGGCCAGGATGGTAACCGCAACCAAGCGGAAGATCTTCAAGGTATGTCCATGATCCAAATGGGCAGCCGGGTCATGCCCGACGAAGCAGTCACGGAAGATTCCGAAACAGGCGCGGTAGAGACAGGCGGGTCTGAGGTAGAGTCCTCCGACAACGAAGCTCCGACCCAAGGTGAGTCTGAAGAGGCCGGTGAAGAGGGCAGTGATGGAGACGATTTCGCCATTGAACCCCCTGTTGCTGGTGTTGAGTCTCAGGCTGGTTTGCAATTTGACCTGCCCGAGACCGAGACCATTGATAGCGAAGCCGACCCCGCTGAAGCCACTGCCCCTGACACCGATCTGCCGACCCCCACAACTGCAGATCCTGGCCCAGCTACAGCGGAAACAGCCGCCGTTGTAGAAGAGACCGAAGAA
>NZ_JBAHUQ010000050.1 GCF_036689865.1 Magnetococcus sp. PR-3 | reverse complement strand
CGTCTAGATTGGGTTTTGACTAACTATACCAACCCGCTTGCGCCACTTGGGCAGACCACTTCGCGCCATGGGTTTCTCATGGGTAAAGAATGTGGCACCACACAGGTATTGCCAGTAAGGGTTCTCTAGCCAGTAATTGACCACATCATCTTCAGAGAGTCGATACATGGATTGAAGCAGGGGCAGCCCAACCATCACACGCGTGGAATTGGCGAAACAGATTAAGGGGCTCACGACATATTTGTTCCGGTTATTTCTGGTAACTTATTAAATTTGAAGTGATTTTAAACTTGATTGTGGGGCGGGTAGGGAAGAGCGCGGGAGTAAGGCTTGGTGCCTTACTCCCGTTTCTACTTAAGCGTTGACGACTTTCATAAAGCGTCCATTTTTATCCAATAGACCATTCTTTGGGGTGTCGTTCTTGCCGTCCCCTTCGGTGTAGTCTTTACCCTCTGCATTGGGGAAGTAAAGACCCAGGTTACGAATGGTGTTCTTGCGCCATTTCGCAAGCTCTTCCAGAGAGATGCCAGACATTTTAGCAAAGCGTTCGCGGCGTTCCTGGGTTTTGAAGTTGATACGGTCCCACTCCAAAGCACGCAGCATATGCAGATCTTGCGGTTGGAACTCATCTGTGGCGATCGACCCTCGGCCAAAACCAAAGAAGTTGCTGTCCCCAAAATCAAAATTTTGGGGAAGTGCCCCCAGTTCTAAAGCGCGGCTGTACATTTCTGTTTTGGGGAGAGGGGTTGCAATGTGAAAAGAGACCATATCCACATCCATCTCATCCGCATAGTTGCACGTATCGCGTATTTGATCCCAGGTCTCACCCGGTGAGCCGATAATAAAGTCCGCTGAAATTTCAAACCCAAGCTCTTTGCCTTTTTTCACCAAGGGTGGGACTTTTCTTAGATCGAGCGGTTTTTTGAGAATATGATCCAGCACATGCTGATTGCCCGACTCAATGGGGAGAATCAGCTGGTAGGTTTTGGCCTCCTTCATCATCTCCAACATATCTTCCGTTAGTAGGAAGGTCGCCAGATTAAGAGATTTCCACCACAGATCATAATCCCGATCGATTAACCCCTGTAGAATCTGTTTAAAACGTTTCCGGTTAATAATGAGATTATCATCCAGAAAGAGAATCTCCTTAACCCCATAATCGTTGTAGAGGATATCAATCTCTTCAAGAACGTTTTCTGCGGAGCGCAGGCGTACCTTGCTGCCATCAATCGAGTGGGTGCTACAGTAAATGCAGTCATACGGGCAACCACGACTGGTCGAGGTCAGCACGTAGGGCTCATAGCGCGCATTCATAACGTTGCCGAAGCTGTTATTAACGTTAAAATACTCAGGCAAGCGCATTTTTTGATAGTCGGGGAAGGGGACGGTATCCAGGGGTTTGACATAGGCGACAGGGTCATTTACCACGAGCTTATCATCTTGCCAATAAGCAATGCCGTCAAACTTTGAAAAATCGGTTTCCCCCCGATCCAGCATATCTAATATTTGCGGAAAGCGCTCTTCACCTTCCCCCATAACACCATAATCAGCCACCTTGTCACGCATGGCCAAATCCACAGAGGTGGTCACATAGACCCCCCCTAATAGCAGTATAACTTTTGGTGCGCGTTCCTTAATCGCCTGGGCAAGGGCATGAAAGCTCTGTGCGTACTCCAAAGACATACAGGTCAGTGCAACCACTTCTGGGGCAAAGTCCATGATACGGTCGACCGTTTGGTCGATGGATAGATTGCCCAGGTGAGGGTCCAGTGCCTCTACCTCATAACGCTCTTGATCCACCACTGCGGAGAGAATACCCAGGGTATAGGGCGGGACGACCCACAGACGCTTTCCCAGCCAAGAGGTGTTTGGCATGGTAATCATAACCCGCTTAACATGACGCATGGGTTTTATTCCTTATTTTAAGGCCTTCCGCCAGAAAGGCCGTTGTTCCGCCAGGAGACAACCCTTTGGGGTGGGGCTGTCATCCGCCTCACTACATGTCCACCTTCTATTGGATGCAAAGGCTTTGCCATAGGCATGGATGCATCCAGGTGTGTGGTTTTATCCTATTGTAATAGAAGGGTTTGTGAAGTGAGACTAATTTGGCCTCATTTTATCAAGTTCAGCATGATGAATCTAGTGTGATAGGTGGTAGGTCTCAATTTTGCAATCTTTAGCCGTGAAGGTGCAGGTAATGCAAGCCCTTATTTAGATGGGAAGTGTTTGATGAATAAGAACTTAGCGCCAGTTATGGCTTGGGATGTTGTTGCCATGCAGGAAGTTGCAAAGCAACTTTTTCCCCATGCAGATTCATCCGAAGCCTTGGGTGAAGCGTGTGAGGCTTGGTTGGCTTCCAATCCGGATCATGCGGTGGTGCAGCATCTGTTGGGCTGGAAGCTGCTTCATGACGGTGCGTTTGAACAGGCCTTGGCTTGTTTTGAGAAGTCGATGGTGTGGGGTGAGCTGGAAAGTACCGTGATGGTTCACAAGGCCATGGTGCAGATTCATTTAGGCCAAGGAAAAAAAGCACTTATGCTGTGCCAATTGCTGAGTCACCAAATGACAAAGCCAGGCTTGGTCGAGATGTTGAAGGCGTGTGCACATCTTTTACTGTACCAAATGGATATTGCTGTACAAGCGTTACAAAAAGGGTTGATGCAAGCACCGGATTGGGCGCCCCTTTACACCCTGGCTATTCCCTTGTCCCATCTGCTGGGTGTGCCGTTACGTGGACGTTTGATTGAGGATATGCAGCGGCACTTTTTACCGCATGCCGTCCAGACTATCCCGCCTGCCCAACCATTGGATCTGTTTTATCTGGATCAGTCCCAACTCGCACACAGCTCTGAGCCTGCGTTGCAGGTTGTCACCCCTTGTGGGGGTACGGCATCGCAACTGTTGATGGTGTTGTCTCAGCCCGATCAGCCGCAGCAAGAGCGGCCCGATGTGGTTGAGATTGAGGAGGACACCATCGTTGAACGGTACAGTAAGACCCCTTTGCGGGGGCCTGAACGGTTTGTATTGAACTGGGATGACCGGACGCACTTACGCCAAGCTTTTTCTCTGATTGATCAATTTACGACTGCCCAGGCCATACGCAAACAGCAGGCGGCAGAAATTCTTGCACGTTTGGCCGCTTTGCCTAGTGATGGTTATGGGCAAGACGAGATGCCGCGCATTCTATTGGTCTGCTCAAAGCAACACCCCAGTTTTGCTGGAGTCGAGAAATTGGCTCTGTTGCTCTCTGAGCAAGCTGACGTGAGCATATGCCACGAGCAGCAGCCGTTGAGTGTGCTGGATTTACGGATGGTCCTTGAGCAAGTTGAACAAATCCTGCCACATTTGATGGTGTGGTGGGATGGTGAGGCTTTGGACCTGCCTGTTCCTCAAATATTGCCTTTTGAAAGTAGGCTGTGTTTGGAGCCCATGCGTGAACCTGTGGCACAATTAGAGAAGCGGCCAGATCGAACCCTTAAAATGCTCCCCTTAGGTGCATGGCCTGGAGGTGGGGTTTGGTTCCCCTATGCAGGCTTGCCGGTTTCAGAAGGGCAGGCGATCTATGCCTTTGCACAGTGGTTAATGGATCAGATCCCTGTCAAACAGGCTGATGCGCAGCAGGTTATCCAGTTGAGTGATATGGCACCTGAACATCAAGCGCTCTTTCAGCAAAAAAATGCTTTAATTCAAGAAGGTCGTTATGAAGAGGGGGTGGCTGGTTTAGAGGCTTTGGCTGCGCGCTACCCCAACCAACCCGAGCTCCTTTTTATTTTGGGTGAAGTTGCTCAGCAGCAAAAGCGGTATGAGGCCGCATTGCCGTGGTTAGAAAAAGCCGTCCAGCTAAAGCCGGATATGCTCATGTTTTTACAGGGGTTAGCAGAGTGTTATTTGGCTTTGGAAAAAGTTGAACAGGCAGAAGCTATTTTTAAGCGCATACTGAGTTTGGATGCCAACCATCATGCAACCTTGCTTGGTTTGGCTAACCTTTACCTCCAATATAGAACCCCTGTGCCCAAGTTGTGTGAAGGGTACCTGCTTCAGCTCATGAAGCTGCTGCCGCAAGAGGCCATTGTCTATGCTGCTTTGTTGCGCTATTACGATGCAGTTGGGCAGAAGGTACAGAAGAATTGGGCTTTTACGCTCATGAATCACTGGCGCTTGGAAAGTGATGTTTTTGTAGAGCAACCGGTGGAGGATCTGTTTTTTTTAACGCCAGAAGCTGCTTTAGCGCAGGCTGAAAAACAGATTAAGGTTGCCCATACCACCTCTATTTCCCTGCCTCAGCTCTGTTTTTACCAAGGCGCTTCCTTGCCCCGCAGTGATTTGCCCCATCTGCTGGCCATAACCGATAAAATTAGTCACTACTTCTCCAGGCCGATGTTGCGGCTCCCTGCTCAAGTATCTTTTGATCCAAGTGATCGTGCGCAGGTGGCTAAAGCTAAGGAGGTTGCAGAACTGCTAGATCAGGTTAAATTGGCGCAAGGGCGGCGGGCCGCGGTGGTTTTGCAGCAGTTGGTGAATACCGCACCCAGGGCTGTTGATGAGGGGCCGGTACGTGTCTTTGCCGCGGCCTCCCGTATGACGACCGTTATGCAGTATGCCTCTGCACGCTTGATCCAGGCTTTTAAAGCGCTTGGTTGTGAGGTGCATTTTCTCATTGGCCGGGATTTTAAAGAAGATCTGACTGCGCTGGATCTGTTTTCAGCCATGAAGGAGTTTAATCCCCATATTGTGTTGAGTATCAACTGGGCAACCAACGAATACTACCATCCTGACCGCTGGAATGTGGTGTGGTATCAGGATCCTTTGGCCGATTTAAGCAAGGGTCAACCTCTCCCTTGGCGGCCGCGAGATCTGGTCTATTCGGTTTTGCCGTACCTGGATGAAATGATTAAAAAAACAGGTTACGCCAACCCCAAGTCCCAAGGGTTTTGTGTGGATTTGGATACCTTTAAGCGTTATAAGCCCTGGGAAGAGCGCCGTAAAATTATTTTTGTGGGTACGGCATACGCTAAGAATTTGCGGTTGCATGATGAAAATGAAGTAGCTTTGATTGAGCAGTTTGTAGCTGCCAGTGAGGCGGGGCAGGCTATTGCCCCCGATATGGTGCATCAAATGGCCCTGGAGCGGGGTTTAGAGCCGGTTCGCATCTGTGAGTATGTCTATCCCTATGCGGTGCGTGATATGGCCGTACGTTGGCTTTGTGAGCTGGCGCCAGAGTTGCCGTATGAGGTGGAGATTTATGGCTATGGTTGGGAAAAAGACCCGGTGGTAGCCCCGTATTTTAAAGGGGTCGCCATGCAAGGGTCGCGTTTAATTCAGCTCTACAACGAGGCGCGCTATGCGTTGTCGCCTCAAATCCATATGGTCAATAGTCAACGCACGGCAGAAATTGCAGCTTGTGGGGCCGTGCCGGTGGTTAATGATCATCGGGCATTTGCCAGTAAACCCCATTGGGATGAGCAGCTGCTTTTTTTCCGTACCAAGGCCGATCTGTTGCATGTGCTCAGTCAAAAACCCAAAAAGGACCCTTATGAGATTGCCCAGTCCTTCTCATACCATACATTTGCTCGACGTATTCTAGCAGATACGGGGCTATTGGAAGCTGTGGAGAAAGGTCTGGAAAAATCGACAGGATAGCGGTCGATTTCACTTGACTTTACTGTTGTTTGAGTTTTGGTTGTCGGCATCATAAAAACCTGTCCACCAAAAGGTTTTGGGTGCTTGACAGCGCTTTTTCATAGCGCTTAATATTTGGTTAAGGGTAAATCCTAAAACAGCCACCTTTCTGTTGAGCCAGGGACTCGGTGTTTTGTCCTGTTAGTCAGGCTTCCAGGTGCGGGTACGGTGTGGTCTGTTTGGTTGTATAGAGGCAAACCTGCTTGGCAGGTTGGGTTCTGAAAGTAGGTGCGGCACCATGCAGTTAGGTGTACAGCACCATTGGTTTTTTACTTAATTAGGTGTGGCTTGGCCATGCTTGGTTTGTGACAGTTAACCGGTGGCGACCATAGTCGAAGGCTGCCGCTTGGTGGAGGAAACAGATGGATCAGGAGCTCCTGGGCGCTCTGGAGGAGCGTTGGAACGCGCTGGCCGAAACTGTCCGGACGCTAAAAAGTGAAAACCATGCCCTGAAAGAGCGGGTGCGGGAACGGGAAGAACAGCTGGCACGGGTTGGTGATGTTACGGCCAAGCTGAAGCAGAAAGTTGAAGGGTTGCAACAAGATCGCAATCAAACCATGGGCCGCATTGAAGGCCTGCTCTCCCGCTTTGAGGATCATGACTAACCCCTGTGGGTTAGGTGTGACGATCATTAAGTGGACACTGATAGGCATCAAGGGCAAGACCCATGGCAGAGATGATTGAAGTAACGATTTTGGGGCAGCACTTTAAGCTGCGTACCGATACCGGCAACGATTATGTGCATGAGCTGGCGGAATATGTGGAAACTCTGGTGGAGGAGCTGCGCAGTCAATCTCGTGCAGCATCCACCGATCGTGTGGCGCTCATGGCTGCGCTACAGATCGCAGATCGCTATTTCCAGCTGCGCCAGCAGAGTGAAGGTAACAAAGAGTTGGCCAATGGTCGGATCCAACGCCTTATCGAGGCCAGTGATCAGATCTTGGCTGAGTAACTATCCAGATCCCCTGGGGTATTTGTGAGGAGTACAGACTTCCTGAGCCGATACTTCTGAACCCGGGTGGCCTGCACTGACCGTGGAGCGAGAACCTCTTGTGGTTCACCAGAAGCGGTTATTCGGGCTGCCACCGTAAGCTAACGGGTTCAAGAAGCTTGTCTCTAACGGTACCCTGGGGGTGTTGGATGGAATCTTGGCAATCCATGACTTAATGGTCATGGCGCTGTCAGGTGTGTGTTGTACCTGGTTGGGTATAACGCATTACAGCTGTTTGTTGGCCCGTCGTTGTAAGTTGTACTCCTGCCTCTTTCCGTGTTTACCCGATAGATATCATTGATCGTGAGGATTCTGCGTCTGTGACTCATGCTGCGCATAAAGCAGAGCTGCGTCATCAGCTGTTGGCTTGGCGGCAAGCTCAAGATGATCAGCCGTCAGAGCTTGCCAGTACTGCAGCGGTAAAGCATTTGGTCAGCCACCCCCAATTTAAACAATCGGGTGCGGTGGGGGCCTACTGCTCGGTACGTGGTGAGCTTGACACGTCAGCACTGCTCCAAGCGGTGTGGGTGGGCGGTAAAGTGCTCTACCTCCCTATGTTGATGGGGGCGGAGAAGGTCATGCGCTTTGGTCGCCATGAGGTAGGCCAAAGCTTGGCGCATGGGCGTTATGGTATCCCTCAGCCAGCTGATGATGTGCCTCAAACCGTAGGTTTGCTTGGTATTGATCTGTTGGTGTTGCCTCTGGTTGGATTCGATGCCCTGGGTGGGCGTCTGGGGTATGGAGGGGGCTACTATGATCAAACGCTGGCAAACAGTAGACAGCGCCCCTTCTTGTTGGGGTTGGCTTTTGAGGGGCAGCGGGTTGAGAAATTGCCCCAGGAACCGCATGATATTGCCCTGGATGCCGTGGTGACGGAGTGTGGGTGGTATTCGTTTGATGCGGCAGAGTAATCTGCCCTCTGGGCTCAGTAGAGCCCTTGTGCATGCCTTGTTTTGGTATGCTTTAATGATGACCTGACGTCCCTGCTTGGCAGCGGGCGATTATGTTTGGAGAGAACCCTTTATGGATATCATTCTGTTGGTGGTCGGTTTGATTTTGGGCGCGGGCGGTGTCTTTGCGATGCTACGCAACCAGAGCAAACAGGCCCTGGATGAGCGGGATGCCCGTATTACGTTGTTGCAGAATCAAGCTCAGGAACAGGCCAAAAACGCCGTTAAAGAGGTGGAGTTGGCCATGAAAGGGGAGCGCATCCAGATCCGTGAGGAGTTGGAAGCTGAACTGAAAGGGCGCCGGGAAGAGGTCGAAGGTAACCAAAAACGGTTGGATAAGCGCGAAAATCAGTTGGATCGTAAGGTCGAACAGGCTGATCGGCGCGACCAAGAGCTGGACCAGCGCCGGAGTAATTTAGATAAAGAACAGGCTAAAGTTGCCGACCGTCAGCAGCACTATGAGGGGTTGGTGACGCAGGCCGATGAAAAGCTTGAAGAGATTGCGGGTTTAACCCGTGAAGAGGCCAAGAACCGTATTCAGGAAGAGCTTGGAGAACGGGCACGGCATGAGGCATCCCGTCAGTTGAAACAGATTGAGGATGATACCCGGACCCACGCCCAGAAAAAAGCCCAAGAGGTCATCTGTAGTGCTATTCAGCGCTTTGCAGGTGAGTTTGTGGTGGACCGTACCGTCTCTGTGGTTCAGCTGCCGACGGATGAGATGAAGGGTCGTATTATCGGGCGTGAAGGGCGCAATATCCGAGCGTTAGAAGCCGCCACGGGATGTGACCTGATTATTGATGACACCCCCGAAGCTGTGGTGGTATCCGGCTTTAACCCCGTACGTCGTCAGGTTGCCCGTCGTGCTCTGGAAGAGCTGGTAGGGGATGGTCGTATTCACCCTGCCCGCATTGAAGAGGTGGTGCGTAAAGCCCGTAAAGCGGTTAATCAAGAGATTCGTGAAGCGGGTGAGCAGGCGATTTATGATGTGGGTATCACCAATATTCACCCTGAAATTGTTAAACTTTTGGGTACGTTGAAGTTTCGGACTTCATATACACAAAATGTGCTGGCGCACTCGGTGGAGGTTGCGCACTTTGCGGGCATTATGGCGGAGGAGATGGGGCTGGATGGTAAGGTCGCCCGCCGTTGTGGCTTGTTGCACGATATTGGTAAGGCTGTGGATCATGATAATCCAGGTAGCCATGCGGTATTGGGCGGGGAGCTGTGTAAGAAATACAAAGAGAATGAGATCGTCACCAACGCTGTGTGGTCACACCACTTTGATATTGAGCCCAACTCTGTTTATGGTCCGCTCACCAATGCAGCGGATGCGCTGTCTGCGGCGCGCCCGGGTGCTCGACGTGAAAATGTAGAGACCTATATCAAGCGCTTGGAAGAGTTGGAGCGTATTGCCACAGACTTTAAAGGTGTCGAGAAGGCCTATGCCATTCAGGCGGGGCGTGAGTTGCGGGTGATGGTCTCATACGATCGGGTAAACGATGAAGGTTCCATGTTATTGGCACGAGAAATTGCCCAGCAGGTGGAGTCTGAAATGACCTACCCGGGTGAGATCAAAGTAACCGTCATCCGAGAGATGCGGGCTTCTGAGGTTGCACGTTAAGCCCCTCTAATAGCTGCCCATTTAAAAAAAGCCTCCATGGTCGACCATGGAGGCTTTTTTGTTGGCGATCTATCGTGTGGGCTCAAAAGAACTTCTACCTTTAAACTACTTCTGGGGGGGCTTCTTTTTACGTTCGTTTTGCGCTTTATCCATAAACCGGGAGATGGTGGCATTGACCTCTTCCTCCATAGGGGGGAGGTCGCCGTAGATCCAGCTCTCTTGTGTGGTGTTGTACACAAATTTTTGGCAGGGTCCTGTAAAGGGTCCGCGTGGCGGATCCTCTTCCAGTTGGGTTGGCATATAAAACCGTACAAACGGATTTCTGGGGTGATAGCCAATAATCGCCTTGGATTTGCCGATAGAGATGGTGCTGTAGCAGCGGTCTTTAATGCCATTTTGAATGATGCACTGGGTGATCTCATCAAAGTACTCCAGCGCATTCAATTCAATTAACTGACGGCGCTGATGCCGGCAAAGCCTGTGGATATCTGTTTTAGGAAACAGACCCCGATACTGTTTATAGCGTCGGCAGCTACAGGTCATGGTGTGTAGATTGACCTGATAAATCTGCTCTGCCTTGCTGTGGCTGGACACATTAATGGTACGATCAAACTCAGAAGGAAGCGTGGCGATAGGGTGGGGGCGACATAGGCCCATACTATTCATCACCCTTTGGCGTCGATACCACGGGGTGATCACCAGTTTAAGGAGAAGAAACCACAACGAAAGTGTGGCTATGATAATGGCGATAGTTTGCATGCCGTCAAATCATCTTTGTTTAAGCCCGCTGCTTTTAAAAAAAAATCGATGGGCTAAGTGTCTGTCCGTGTGATTTTTTATTATCCTCTTGCTTATGTTAGCCGATTGTAAAGAGAGGACATAGGGTTCTTGCATGAGGTTCTTGAAGGAATTGTGCCAATATGACATGCATGGATGTCTGTGGTTGCAGTTACAGGCGTTAGGTTGGGAAGGCTAATATGAATAATCGATTCTTGCTCAATGGGTTGAGTCTGTTTGCCGCGGCATTTTTTGTGTCCGCTCCTGTGTGGGCTGCGCCCACGGCAACCGAACGTTTGCGTGAAGTCATTGGCATGCTACAGCCATCTGAGTGTGAATATTATTGGAATATCGACACCACGCGTGCCCGCGAAACCAAAAAAGGTACCTATACGGTGGCCTATGCCGCTAAGAAGAGTGTGGAGCGTTGGGGTATTTTAATCGCCGCGCCAGATACCTTGAAAGGCAGAGCTCTGCTCCGGGATGGCAACCGTTATTGGGCGCGTAATCCCGGTGAGTTGCAAAATCGACAAACCCGCGGTGGGCAGACATTTTTGGGGGGAATTTTAACCAATAAAGATGTGTTCCCCCTGATGTTGGAACGTAGCCGTGTGGTTATTGTTTCGGATGAGCGCAATAAGCCGAAAACAGCTGAGGAACAGCTGACCGAGCATGAAAAAATTGTTCAAAATGAGCGCTTCGGTATTCTGTTGGAGACAGGGCATGTGCGTATTAAACAGCGGCGCAACGATGATATTTTGGATGAAAAGGAAGTGCCGCCTCAACTGGTCATGCGTCTGACACCTAATGAAGGTGGAAAACTAGATGGCTACACCCACGGCTTGCTGAGTGTGGATGCCGACAGTAACCGTCCACGCTGGTTTAAACTGTTTGGCGTAGGGGACCGTCTTTTAAAATACTTTGTCTATAACGATTTTAAACGTATGTCCGATGGCCGCCCACACCCGGCTAAAACTGAGGTCTATAATGGTTTGAACCGCAGTTTTAAGAGTGAGTTGAACCTAGGGAATATTCGCTGTACGACCATGCCAGCCACGGCTTTTCATCCCAATCGGTTATCCCAACTGGGTAAGTTGCTGCTGCGATAAGCTTGGTGTCAAAGCATAGAACGGCTAAAAGCCACAACCTCTGATTGACATCCCTCTATCATATTGCTAGTCTGCCCGTTTCACGCGCAGAAGGCCCCTTTGGCAGGTGCTAAAGTTCGGGTCTAGGGATCGTTCAGAGGAGCATCTCCCTTGAGTAAAGAAGACGTCATTGAAATGGAAGGTACGGTTCTAGAGAACCTGCCTAACGCCATGTTTAAAGTAGAGCTGGAGAACAAGCACACCCTGTTGTGCCACATCTCCGGTCGTATGCGTAAGAACTACATCCGTATTCTGCCTGGTGATAAGGTAACGGTGCAGTTAACCCCCTACGACCTAACCAAAGGACGGATCTCCTACCGTCACAAGTAAGTTCAGCCCTCATGGCTCTGTTAAAGGGCTGTGACGCAGAACTTCTTCGTTCGATCTATCCGTCTCCATTCAGGTGTTCAGGGGCGCCGTGCGCCCATTATCGTTCGATGGTGCCATGACCGAGAGTTACGACGCGTCACAAATTGAGGTTTTGGAGGGGCTTGAGGGTATCCGCAAGCGCCCTGGCATGTACATTGGTGGTACCGATCTTCGGGCATTGCATCATTTGGTGGCCGAAGTGTTGGATAATTCCATGGATGAAGCCGGGGAGGGGCATGCGGATAAAATCACCATGACCCTCCATAAAGATGGCTCAGTCAGTATCCAAGACAATGGGCGGGGCATTCCTGTTGCGCCCCACCCACGCTATCCTGATCAATCTGCCCTGGAGGTGGTCTTTACCACTCTGCACTCTGGCGGCAAGTTCAATAACGACTCTTATGCCACCTCTGCAGGTCTTCATGGTGTTGGGGTTTGTGCGGTTACAGCGCTCTCCGTCTGGACGGATGTGGTGGTTAACCGGGATGGCCACCGTTGGAATGCCCGCTTTAGTCGCGGCAAAGTTGAGAACCCTGTCTGTAAAGGGGATGAAAGTCGGCGGCGTGGTACGTCGGTTCACTTTCAACCCGATCCTGAGATTTTTCCCAGTACCATTCTAAATCCAGACCGTCTTGTCGAGATGTGCCGCTCTCGGGCCTATCTCCAGCGTGGCGTGCGTTTAACCGTTAAACTGGAAGCCAAGGGAGAAGAGATTCAGTTCCATTTTCCCAATGGTTTGTCTGATTTTATTCGGGAAATTTCCAAAGAGAGTCATCTGGTGGTGGCGGATCCCTTTGAGGGGCGTATCACCGGTATTGGGGATGAGGGTAAAAGCCGTATTGAGTGGGCTATTTTGTGGGATGAGGTGGATGAATCTCGTCTGCGTAGCCACTGTAATACGGTGCCAACCCCGGATGGCGGTGTGCATGAGGCGGGTTTTCGTTCAGCACTGCTTAAAGGGATGCGTGAATTTGCGGACTCTCGCAACATGATGCCCAAAAATGTTGCTCTGACGGGTGAGGATATTATGGGGGGCATGATGGGGGTTATCTCTCTGTTCATCCCAGATCCTCAATTTGCCGGCCAGACGAAAGATAAGCTGACCAATACCAATGTTAGCCGCTTGGTTGAGAATGCCATTAAGGATAATCTTGACCATTGGTTGCACGGCCAGCCGGAGCGGGCAACCCAGCTGGTTGATGCTATGATCCTGCGGGCGCAGGAACGTATTAACCGTCGTAAGAAATCAGCCACCATTAAGCGAAAAACCCCAACAAGCCGTCTGACCCTTCCTGGTAAATTGACCGATTGTATTAAAACCGATCCGGACTTTACCGAACTGTTTATTGTGGAGGGTGATTCTGCGGGTGGCTCCGCCAAGCAGGCGAGAGATCGGCATACGCAAGCTATTTTGCCACTACGGGGTAAAATTCTTAACGTTGAGCAGGCCAATACGGAGAAGTTTGAGAAAAATGCCGAGGTTCAAGCTCTGGCCACAGCCATTGGTTGTGGTGTGGGTAAAGGGTTTGATATCACGGCACTGCGTTATGGCCGCATTATCATTATGACCGATGCGGATGTGGATGGGGCACACATTGCTTCACTCTTGCTCACCTTCTTTTATCGCTTTATGCCCGACCTGGTTCACCGTGGGCACCTCTACCTCGCACAGCCACCGCTCTTTAAAGTCACGGTAGGAAAAGAGAGTATCTATGCCCTGGATGAGCATGAAAAAGAACGTGTTATTAGCCGCTTAACCCGATCAAAGCCAAATGCTAAGGTAGATATCTCTCGCTTTAAAGGTTTGGGCGAAATGCCCCCCGCACAGCTTAAAGAGACCACCATGAAAGTTTCTACTCGGCGTTTGTTACGGGTGATGGTGGATGATGATAAGGTGACCAGCAATACCTTTGACCGTCTTATGGGTAAACGGCCTGCTGAACGCTTTAAATTTATTCAAGAACATGCTGACTTTGCGAAAGAGGCGCTGGATATTTAATGATCCGGTGCCGGAAGGTGTATCGTCCCCCTATCTACCGTTTGGTTCGGTAGTGTAAGGGGCATTCTTAACGGTGACCACCCCGCTTTTATCTGGCTGGATCCATTTGAAACAGGGCTTGTATCTCTGCCTTAAGTGTGACGTTTGAACCTTGTCTTTTGATCTCCTTTCTTCTTGGGGCTGGTTATGGCTTCAGAAACCTGTTGGTCTACCACACAAAGTTCCGTGCTCTATAATACCGCTGGTTGGGGATTGGGTTACCTCTCAATTGACCAGGGCGGAGATCTCTGTGTCATGCCCGGGTCACAGCCCCACCTCACAGCCATTAATTTACCGAAACTGGTGGATGATGTGGAGGCTATGGGCTTTCAGGGGCCTATGCTGGTCCGCTTTGAAGGCATTTTGCATGACCGTATTGCCCGTTTAAATCGTGCTTTTGCCGAGTCCCGTGGTCGTCTGAGTTATACCGGAAACTATCAAGGTGTTTATCCCATAAAAGTGAACCAGGATAGTCAGGTTGTCTCTGATGTGATCTCTGGTGCCGTGCCAATGGGGCTGGAAGTTGGATCTAAACCGGAGTTGGTGATTGCTCTGGCTTATATGGACCGGGCACCTTTGATTATCTGTAATGGCTATAAAGATCAGGATTATATCGAGCTTGCTTTGCAGGCGATGGGTTTGGGGTTTCCCATCTATTTGGTGGTGGATCGTCTTGAAGAGTTGGATCCCATTATTGACCAGGCCAAGGGGTTGCATATCAGACCTAACCTGGGCCTGCGCGCCAAGTTGCTGACCGAAGGGGTCGGGTTGTGGTCGGAGTCAGCCGGTGGTTTTTCCAAATTTGGGTTAACCGCTGCTGAGATACTCCAGGCTGTGCGGCGGCTAAAGCACGAAGAGATGATTGATTGCTTAACCTTGTTGCATATGCACCAGGGCTCACAAATCTCACAGCTGCATGTGATTAAGCAGAGTGTGCAGGAGATTGCCCGCTTTTATCTGGAGCTACGGCAGTTGGGCTGCCCCATCGCCTATGTCGATGTTGGGGGTGGGTTGGGGGTGGATTATGAAGGGTTGGGTAATAGCGCCCCATGCAGTGCAAATTATTCGCTGGGAGATTATGCCGATACGTTGCTTGGGACGCTGGCCGAAGGGTGCCGAGCGGAGGGTGTGCCGGAGCCTCATGTGATTACCGAGAGTGGGCGTGCGTTAACCGCGCCCCACGCTGTGTTGGTGGTTGAGGTGATGGGTTGGAGTGAGCCTGAAGGGCGAGATCCTGACCCTGAATATATTCCCGAGCAGGCTCCAGAAGTGCAGACTTTACACACCTTGGTAGCTGAGTTTGATCAAGCCCGTGCAGATGTGATCTGGGCACAGGCGCTGTCGCTCTTTGAGGCGATCAAACAGGGGTTTGTGCTTGGTCGGTTAGACTTAAAAGCCAGGGGTATGGCTGAACGGGCGATGGTGCATTTGGCACGCTTGGTTCATGCGGCCAAAGGGCGTGATCCTAGGCCAGAGTCGCGTCTACAAGGTTATGTTAGTGAGCGCTATCTGGCCAATTTTTCCATGTTTCAATCGCTGCCGGATACGTGGGCCATTAACCAGCTTTTTCCTGTGATGCCGATCCAGCGTTTACATGAGGCCCCCAAAGCCGAGGCCATTTTGCAAGATTTAACCTGTGACTCAGATGGTCAAATTAAGCGTTTTATTGGTGCTCAAGGGGAAAATGCCACGCTACCGCTACACCACCCTATGCCGGGTGAATGTTATCGTTTGGGGTTCTTCTTAGTGGGGGCTTACCAGGAGATATTGGGCGATCTGCATAACCTTTTTGGGGATACCCATGTGGTGGAGGTTCGGCAGGAGGCGGATGGGCGCATGGCCCAACCTATGGTCAGGCGTGGGCAGCGTTGTGTGGATGTACTTAAAGCGGTCTCTTACGATCCCAGCGATCTCTATGTGGATGTTAGACGTTTGGCAAAACAAGCGTGTGATGATGATCGTGTGCACGCTTTTCTCACCACCTATCGTCGGTTGGCCCAAGGTTTTCCTTATCTAACCGCACGTTCATAATGGGGGCAGAGAACCTATTTTCTTTTGCAGGAAGGGATTTTGCATTCACCACGCTTTGTCCCAAGATTTTTCTGCTTGTTCTGGGTATGATGGCTCACTGACTTGCGTTTACAGTCAGTGAAATCCCCTCTTTTAAGTGCTAGGTTGGAGAGAGACTGTGGCTCAAAAGTCCCGTCTGTGTGTATTGAATAAAATGATGAAACCCGCGCGGTGGGCCCTTTTGGCAGCATTGCTAGCCGCAACCCCTTTGGGGTCGTTGCATGCCGAAGGGATGCATCCCTTTGAGGCTGCCGTGGAGCATGCCTTAAAGGTAAATCCAGATATGCGCAGCATCCGTGCATCTCTTGACAGTGCCAAAGAACAACCGGCCACGACCGTGGCGGCGTTGCGGCCTGAGGTCAAGCTCACATCATCGGTCACCCACACCGCGACCCGATATCATGAAACCAACAGCCGGTCTGATCCACTGGCTCTGACCATGGCGTTAACCCAGCCGGTTTATAATAAACAGTTGTTTGTTGCCCATCGTCAGTCTCAGCCCTTTGTGGTTGCCGCTAAAGATGATGTGCAGGATAAACTGCAAGATACCATCCTCAGCGTGGCTGAGGCCTATGTGGATCTATTGGAAGCGATGGAAGTGGCCAGTCTTTCGGCCAATAACCTTAAGGTAACCAATAGCCAGTTAGAAGCGACCCGAGCACGGTTTGAGGTGGGGGAGACAACCCGTACAGACGTGCGTCAGGCCGAAGCGCGTGTGGCCAGTGCCGAAGCTGAGGTTAAGAGTAATCAAAACGCGGTGAGTGTCTCCAAGGCCAAATATCGTGAAGTGGTTGGCCTGTCACCTGCGGATCAGATGCCGGTACCAGAGATTAATGATGCTCTGATGAACCGGGATCTGGATGATTTGATCTCTGTTGCTGAGAAAAGCCGCCCTGATCTGAAAGCCGCACGTGAGCGTTTAAAGGTCTCTCAAATGGATGTGGCCTTTGCAAAAGCAGGTCATTATCCGACCTTGACCTTCAGTGCAACCGGTACGTTTACCGATGATTCAGAAACCGCAGCGCGCACGCATGATTCCCGCTATTATGCTTTTGTTTTAACGGCGGAGGTCCCTGTTTATGAAGGTGGTGGTACCCAGTCTGGTGTGCGCAAGGCCAAGCATGATCTGGCCTCAGGTCGTTCAGATCTGGACAGTACCGTGTTGCAGGTTCGGCGGGAAGTTGAAGAGGCTCTGTTGAATTATCACAGTGCCCGTGCCGTTGTTACCTCCTTTGAGGCTGCCCTGTCGGCTTCAACAGATGCGTTAGACGGGGTGGAGCAGGAGTTCCAAGTGGGTACGCGTACCGCGCTGGATCTGCTGGATCAGCAAAACGAGGTGTTTAGAAATGAGACCGATCTGGCCAAGCAGCGCTTTAATGTCATCCTGGCCCGTTTTCGTCTCCTGAGTGCCACTGGTGAACTAACCTTGCAAAATTTGGGTCTTGGTTCTTAATAGGTGGTTTGTTTGGTTTGACCACACCCATGGGGTGTTTGAAAGGTTTGTGAAGATGAAAGAGAAGATTCTAGCCGTATTGGAAGAGATTCGTCCCATGTTGCAGCGGGATGGTGGTGATGTTGAGTTTGTTGATGTCACGGATGATATGATTGTTCAGGTGCGTTTGCGCGGTGCATGTGGTAGCTGCCCCGGTGCTATGATGACTTTGAAGGGTGGTATTGAGCGCTTAATGAAAGAGCGTATCCCTGAAGTTCATTCTGTTGAGAATGTTCCTTTTCAGTAAGTTCTCTTGAGCGGTTTATGGCTATTCCCTATCGGTTTGTCGCTTCAGAGCACTATGATACAAGGCCGGATGGTGTGACGGTGGATCTGCTGGTGGTGCATGCCATCAGCCTTCCACCCGGCCAGTTTGGTGGACCATGGATTGACCAGCTCTTTACTGGAACGCTAGATGCTGCTGGGGACCCTTTTTTTGCTGAGATTGCCCATCTCCGTGTTGCGGCACATTTTTTAATCTCCCGTCAGGGTGAGATTACCCAATATGTTCCGATCTCCAAACGGGCTTGGCATGCTGGGGTGAGTGTGTGGAAGGGTCGAGAACGGTGTAACGACTTTTCAGTTGGTGTGGAGATGGAAGGGGATGAGTCCCACCCTTTTGAACCCATTCAATATACGCGTCTGGCTCAGTTAACCAAGCAGTTACAAACGCAATTGCCACACCTTACAGATATGGCGGGCCATGAAGATATTGCACCAGGTCGTAAGTGGGACCCTGGTCCGCAGTTTCAGTGGGAGCAATTGAACCAAGAACTGAATACGGTAAGTGTGCCAGATCTCCCCATTTGCTGATCTGGCTGAATCAATTTTATCAAACCAGATCTCTCTTCATGAGCTTCGGGTTGTGCGCTCAGTTTATGGATAGGATTGCATTTCTTTAAAGATTGTTAGGGGGCTCTGTGCGTGGGCCCATCCGGTTAAGGTGAGTGCTCCCGTGTGATGATGATCATGTGGAGTGATGTTCAGGTCGAGGCGTAACCGTTCCTCAGATGACGTGGGTTGATGTCATTGAAGAGCCTCTACCCTGTAGGTATGTATGACGAAGTGGTTTGTTGATACATCCTTGGGTGTGTTGTGAAGGTTTAAAAACGGTTTGAGGTTAAGCGTGTTAATCCCTCTTTTCATGCTGTCCCTTTATCCACGTAAATATCAGAAGAGATACCCATCATGGTACATTTGCATGTCATAGGAATCTGCGGAACCGCCATGGCCAACCTTGCGGCTTTGGCCAAAGCGGATGGTTGGCATGTGACAGGCTCTGATGCCGGCGTCTACCCGCCTATGAGTACCTTCCTGGAGCAGGAAGGGATTGAGCTGATGGATGGTTTCTCGGCTGATAACCTGAACCCAGAGCCTGATTTAACCCTGGTGGGTAATGCCATTTCTCGGGGTAATCCTGAGCTGGAAGCCTTGATGGAGAGTGGCTTGCCCTATATGTCGGGCGCTGAGTGGTTCTACAAATTTGTTTTAGAGGGGCGTCATCCCATTGTTGCAACGGGAACCCACGGCAAAACCAGCACATCCTCTATGCTTGCGCGTGTGTGGGAAGAGGCCGGTTGGGCCCCTGGATTTCTCATTGGTGGTATTCCTGCCGATTTTGGCCGTGGCAGCCGTTTTCCCAAAGGTCCTTGGGTGATTGTGGAGGGGGATGAGTACGACACGGCTTTTTATGATAAACGCCCAAAATTCCTCCACTATCGTCCCCGTACTCTCATTCTGAATAATCTTGAGTTTGATCATGCGGATATTTATCCAGATTTAGAAGCCATTCGGGTACAGTTTCGCCTCTTATTACGTACCGTTCCACAGTCCGGTATTGTCTTGATCAATGGGGATGATGAAGAGGTAACGAAGCTGGCGGAATATGCCCATAGCCCCGTACTTTATTATGGGATTAATGGTAACTATCACTACCGGGCTAAGCTTAATCAAAAAGATGGCAGCCAGTGGACATTGATCAAAGAAGAGCGTGAGCTTTTTCAGGTTAACTGGAACCAGGTGGGTATGCATAATATCTACAATGGTTTGGCGACAGCTGCTGCTGCACTGGAACATGGGATGGCGCCGGATATTGTGAAGGCTGGCCTGGAAGGGTTTGGTGGGGTCGCCCGACGGTTACAGATTCGTGCACAATTGGCAGGCATTACCCTGTATGATGATTTTGCACACCACCCGACAGCCATTCGTACGACACTAGCGGGTCTGCGTGCCAAGGTTGGTATGGATCGTATTTGGGCTATTTTGGAACCCCGTTCCAATACCATGCGTCGCCAAATTCACCAATCACGTTTGGCCAACGTACTGCGTGAGGCGGATCGGGTGATTATTGCCCGTCCCAATGACCAGCGCTTGGAGCGTGATGAACTGTTGAATGTGGATGGTGTGGTGAATGAAATCAACCGTGCCGGGCTCAGTTGGGCACGGGTGGCAGAGGATGTAGAGAGCATCGTTCAAATGGTGGGTGAGGACCTGCGTAGTGGGGATCACCTGCTGGTTATGAGTAACGGTGGTTTTGATGGGGTGCATCTTAAGTTGGAAGATTTGATGAAAAAGCAAAACGCGGGGTAGGGCGATGGATGGTGCCTCTCTGGCTGGTCGATTTTTGATTGCAGTACCGACACTGGCGGATCCTTATTTTGAGCGCACGGTGGTCTATCTGTGCGCGCATAATGAGGAAGGTGCTTTGGGGGTGGTGATCAATCAGCCTTTGGAGACCAGTATGCGTGAGATGTCCCAACATTTAGAGGTTGATTGGCAGCGAGAGGGTGTGGACCGGGTTTATATGGGGGGGCCTGTTTCACCAGAACAGGGTTTTGTTCTGTTTGAAGAGTCTTTGGAGCTTCCTGGTATTATAGAGGTTCAACCCGATCTGTTTATGGGGACCAATCCAGATATTATACGTCTTATGGGGCGTGATGGTGCCCATGAGCGTTTTTTGTTTGCCTTGGGTTATGCGGGTTGGGATGAAGGGCAGTTAGAAGTGGAGCTTCAGGAAAACAGCTGGTTGGTGTGTGAAGCTCAACGTAACATCCTGTTTGAATTGGACTATGGGCACCGTTGGGAGGCGGCCATACGCAGTATGGGCATTGATCCTAGTCTGTTGGTGGACAGCTCTCATGGGTTTGCCAATTAGTCATGACCAAAACTGGACTATAGGGTCGTGTGCGGTTTTCCATTTTTTTATTCATTACATATTATCTGTGAGTACTCGTCCCCAAGCGTTGAAAAACGGTAACTTGGTTTTTGATCCTGTTCTGTTTTTTGGCTTGGGTTTTTTGCCGTTGGCGGTGTGTCTTTTGTGAACGGTGAGATGAAGGCTACGGTATAACTAAAGCACAGTTGGAACATTATGAACTTACCGCTTTCTGAAATAACGGTCCCGTTTCTCCTGGGGGTGTTTAGCACCATCCACTGCACAGCCATGTGTGGGGGGATTATGGGTGCCATTGCTTTTGGCATTCCTGGCTGGGAACAGATGGGGGTGTTTAAACGGTTAGGGTACCTGTTTGCGGCCAATATGGGTCGTGTCTTCAGCTACATCTTTATGGGGTTGTTGCTGGGGTTGGTTGGGCAGCAGCTTATGGCCTATGTGCCTGGTAACAGTGCCCATGAGATTTTGCGTGCTTTGGCGGCAGGGATCTTGGTTTTTATGGGTCTCTACCTAGCGGGCAAAGCGCACTGGTTTGCAGGGGTGGAGCGGCTTGGTAAGCCATTATGGAAGAGGTTAGAGCCATCTAGCCGTCGCTTATTGCCTATTCGTAATCCTGGTGTTGCCCTGTTATTTGGTTTGATCTGGGGTTGGTTGCCTTGTGCATTTGTCTATGCGGCTCTGTTTTGGAGCTTGAGCGCAGCCAGTGTTTGGGAGAGTGGTTTACGTATGGCACTCTTTGGCGCGGGTACGTTGCCAGCCATGTTGGGCATTGGTTTAGCGGTTAAGCGTATGCAGCGCGTGCGTATGCGTTGGCAGACGGTAGCAGGCTGGGCATTGGTGGTTATGGGGGTGGCCAGTTACTGGATGGATCCGCATGGTTTATTGATGGTTCCTGAGTCAATGCAGGCAGATTTGCCATGTGTTACAGGGCTTTGTAGTGAGCAGTGAAAAAAAGTAAAAGGTGCTACAAAAACCGCTTGACCCTGTGACCGATATCCGTATAATCAGGCACCTCAACGCCTGATGCCCAGGTGGCGGAATTGGTAGACGCGCTAGATTCAGGTTCTAGTGTCCTAACGGACGTGGGAGTTCGACTCTCCCCTTGGGCACCAAGATATATCAACGGGTTAGCATCATTAGATGCTAACCCGTTTTTGCGTTTAAAGCGCTTTCAGCACCCCATGTAAACCCGTCCGAATGGCCGGGTTGGGCGCGCTTTATGGAGCGTTGTGCGTTATCTCACGAGTGTTCGTGAGGTTTGCTTAACACGATACAGCAATGGTCTTCGCTTTGGGGTGACCATGGTAAGGCGTTATGGTGCAGCTCTCCATATATTCACCATGCTGCCTCCACCACTCAGTCACTTCATGAATTAAATGCTCAACATCCGTGCGGTCGGTTGAGTCTGCTTCCATGTCTAAGTGGGTAAAAATAGTGACATGCCCATTGGTATTGGATAGTGCGCCAACCGTATGAGGATGGCTCGCCCAAAAATCATAAACCGTTTTGCGGTCAATCATTCCCATTCTCCTCAATAAAATCCATTCAGGTGCGCCTAACACGCATATGTGCGTTGTTAGCCCTCTATGCTGCGCCTGTGTGTTTGCGAACAGCGTAAAGTTATAGATTCCTGCATAGCTAAAATGGTTCAAATTTAGTCCTATATTATCTGCAGAGCTGTCATTTCAATCCAATCTAGCGTGAATTCTTGCCTGATGTGTGAAATGAGAGCTTACAGGGCTGTCTAGCCAGCTCAGTAAGGCAGATGCCAAAGCGCTTGTTGAATATGTGCGCGAATCTTAGAGAAAACGTATCTATCATCGTGTGATATATATTGTTCTTAATCATGGTGTTGCGGCCGCATTGCGCGTGATCCTTGTTAAGTCAGAGTGTGCTTGTGTCTGGAGGACTCAGCACATGATGTGTGTGGATTACTTCAGATAGATCTCGCCTTTTTGAATAGATGGCATCTCGTAAACAGACACAATAAATTTGAAGGTTATGCACGCTATGCCACAAGCTGTTCTTTATTGATATCGACATTTATTCATAGGGTTATGCCTTGGTCTTTGAGGCTTGTCTGTTTCTCTTATCCGTTTTGGCATGGTGGCGATAAATAGAAAGCGTATCTGACGTCTGAATTTGTCGTTAGATGAGAATTAGAATCTAATTGACAATCATTATCAAAAAGGTAAATTAGGTGTCCATTGAATCACCGAAGGGGTGCCGCCTTAGGTGGAATAACCATCTTTCATGCCGAGTAGGTATGTTTGAACGAGATATAACAGAGGAAAATGGATGAAGAACTCTCTCTCTTTGGTGGCAGGAACGGTGATGACCCTAATGAGCGTGGGTGCCCAGGCTGGTGAAGTTAAGCAGCATATGCCAGCGTCTATAACCGCGCCCAAGGCTGAACAGGTCTTAAGCCACTATGCTGATCTGGCACATGCCATGTACCAGGATGCCCTGTTAACGGCAGAAGGTTTACAAGGGGCGGTCAAGCAGTTAGTTGCACAGCCAACGCAAGGTAACCTTATTGCCGCACGCAGTGCTTGGAAGTTAGCCCGTGTGCCTTATCAGCAGACAGAGGCCTACCGGTTTGGTAATGCCATTGTTGATGCGTGGGAGGGCAAGGTGAATGCATGGCCCTTGGATGAAGGGTTGATCGACTATGTGGCAAACAGTTATGGGGATGAGTCGGATGAAAACCCCCAGTACACGGCCAACCTTATTGCCAACCCAAAGTTGATGGTCAATGGGCAAGTTGTTGATGCGACCAACATCACCAAAAAGCTGCTGGCTGAGACACTGCATGAAATGGAAGGTGTTGAGGCCAATGTGGCAACGGGTTATCACGCCATTGAGTTTCTGCTGTGGGGGCAAGATCTTAATGGTACCGCCGCAGGGGCGGGTAATCGCCCTGCAACCGATTTTGATACCAACAACTGTACAGGTGGTAATTGTGATCGGCGTGGCGCTTATTTGAAGGTCGCAACAGAGCTGCTGATTGATGATCTTGCTTGGATGACTGAGCAGTGGACCGATAAGGGGCAAGCTCGTCAGGTACTACTTAAGGGGGATCATAAAGAGGGCATTGTGACCATTCTTACCGGTATGGGATCCCTTTCATATGGTGAGCTGGCTGGTGAGCGTATGAAGCTTGGTGTCATGCTTCATGATCCTGAAGAAGAGCATGATTGCTTTAGCGATAACACCCATTACAGCCACTACTATGATGCCCTGGGTATTCGTAATGTCTATACCGGTAGCTATCGCCGCATTGATGGTTCTTTACTCAAAGGACCTAGTCTTTCCCAGCTGGTTGCAGCCAAAGATGTTGGGGTTGATCTGATGTTGCGCACCAAGCTCAATATCACCCTGGAGAAGATGCAGGTCCTGACGGATTCTGCCCAGATCCATGGTGAAGCGTATGATCAACTGCTGGATGCGGGGAATACGCAGGGTAATAAGAAAATTATGGATGCTGTGCATGCACTGGTTGCTCAAACCAAATCCATTGAAAAAGCGGTTACGGCGCTTGGTGTCAACGGTGTTGCTATTGAAGGTTCTGATAGCCTAGATGCTCCCCATAAAGTTCAATAACCCGCTTGATTAGGTCCGGTGTCTGTATGAACGGGCACCGGACCCTACCTTTAAAGGTTGATTACCTACATGAGACCCTTGTTGTCTGTGCCTGTGGTGAGTGTCATAACCTTTTTTTTGGGCTCTTCCCTGGGGGGGGCTCAAACAGATGTGCCGGCTTATGGATCGGCCTCCTCTCTCAAGCAAGCATTTATGCAGTCTACTCCTGGGTTAACACCAGAAGCTGCGATGGATTTTCGAGTCGGTCATGGGTTTTTTAAGCGGTTATGGGTTTCTGCCCCGGCATCTACCCAGGCAGCAGATGGATTAGGACCGCTCTTTAATGCATGGGCCTGTCGGAGTTGCCATATTAATAATGGGCGTGGTGCCCCCCCTAAGCCGGGTGAAAAGGCCATTTCGCTTTTTTTGCGTTTAAGCGTGCCTCCCACCACCGAGCGACAAAAACAGCAACTGGCTTCTGGGCATCTTTCGGTGATTCCAGAACCAACCTATGGAAGCCAACTTCAAAACTTTGCGCTACAAGGGCATAACATTGAAGGGGAGCTGAAACTGACCTATCAGGAATCATCCATTACATTATCGGATGGTGAGCAGGTTTCACTGCGTACACCAACCTACGGTATTTCCAAACTCGGGTATGGTCCTTTGCATCCGCAAACCATGATCTCTCCACGTTTGGCCCCCCCTATGGTGGGGCTTGGGTTGCTAGAGGCCATTGCAGCCTCTGACATTGAAGCGATGGCTGATCCGGATGATAACGATGGGGATGGTATCTCAGGGCGTGTTAACCGAGTCTGGGAAGGTACAAAAAAGCGAATGATGATTGGACGCTTTGGCTGGAAAGCAGGCCATGCGACCGTTGATGCGCAATCTCAGGGGGCTGCCGCAGGAGATTTAGGGTTGTCTGTGCCAAACCATCAGGCCGGTTATGGGGATTGTACGAAGCGACAGCCCGCCTGCCAAAAAGCCCCAGATGGGAATTCGCCACAATTTGAGAATCTTGAAATTCCCCGAAAAGTAAGTGACTTGATAGCGCACTATACCCGCCATATCGCTGTGCCTAAGCCTCGGTTATCCCCGCAGAATGCACAGCATCAAGAAGGGCGTCTCCTCTTCAAGCAGGCAGGGTGTCATGCCTGCCACAAACCAAGCTATACCACGGCAAGCGATGGGGTGGAGCCGACTCTAGCAGGGCAATCTATTCAGCCGTATACGGATTTATTGCTCCACGATATGGGGCAAGATTTGGCCGATAATCGACCAGAGGCCCAAGCCGATGGTCACGAGTGGCGCACCCCCCCGCTATGGGGCATTGGTTTAACAGGGGTGGTTAACCCCAACCGCTACTATCTACATGATGGCCGAGCTCGTAGCTTGTTAGAGGCGATCCTCTGGCATGGCGGTGAGGCACAACAGGCCAAAGATCGGGTTGTGGCCATGAATAAGAAGCAACGTCAAGCTCTGTTGAGCTTTTTGAAAGGGCTGTAATGGTGCACATCATAAAATATCTGTGGGTTATGGTACTGCTCGGTTTTCCCATCACCGCCTATTCGGATTGGTCCAGCAGTAACCTTAATGTGGTGGATCGTTATATCGTTCCGCGATATGCTGCTTTACAGCAAAGCAGCCAAGGGTTGCAGCCGGCCATTTTTACACTCTGCCAGCAGCCTTCTGTTCAGCACTTAGAACAAGCTAAACAGGGGTTTCATGCTGTCATGGATGCATGGCAGAAGATTGAACATATGCGTTTTGGTCCTGCGGAGCTGTTTTTGCGCCATCACCGTTTTTTTATGTGGCCTGATAAACACAATACCGGGGCCAAACAACTACGGCGTATGCGTGCCAAGCAAGATTATGCGGTGCTCACCCCAGAGAGATTTCGCCACAACAGTGTGGCCGTGCAGGGCTTGAGTGTTTTGGAACGGCTGCTGTTTGCAAAAAAACCAAACCTGCTGAAAAAAGATGGGGAGGGGCTTTATCTCTGTCAGTTAAGTCAAGCGATCAGCCGTAATCTTATACAGATCTCTACGGCATTACATGGGGATTGGAAGCAGGGGCAAGGGCGTCATGAAATCGCTACAGCTAAGGGTGGTAATGATAGCTATGAGTCAGATATAGAGGTTGCTTCCATACTGCTTAATCAACTCCATACACAACTGCAGCGTGTGGTGGAGATGAAACTTGGTCGGCCATTGGATAAATCCATCAAGCGGGCTAAACCCAAACGGGCCGAGTCTTGGCGTAGCGCCCGTGCCCTCAAGAACATCAAGCTTAACCTGATCAGTAGTCAAGATCTCTATCACGTGGGTTTTTCTACCGCCGTTCTTACCCACCCCAGTGGAGATGCGCTGAATCGTGAGATCACCCAGTCTTTCAAAGATGCCATTGAGAGGATCGCCTCGTTGAAGGGGCCACTTCCTCCTATGGTCAAAGATCCAGAGCAGCGTGCTCAGCTTATGGCTTTTCAACAGCATGTCTCTGAGTTACAGCAGCTCATTGGTGAAAAACTACCGGGAATGATCCATGTTCCTTTGGGATTTAATAGTTTGGATGGAGACTAAGCCATGCAGCTAACCCGGCGACAACTCATGCTGGCTGGGGGGGCGATGCTACTGGCCCCATCAAGTCATGCGGCTGTTCCTAACAGCGTGTACCTGAGTGCGTATCATCGTCGGGGAAAAGGGTATGCGCTTGCGGCCATGGATGCCACTGGCCACATACACTTTGAACAAGCGTTACCGGCCCGTGGCCATGGTATGGCCCTGCATCCCCATGGTCATACAGTGGTTCAAATCGCTCGGCGCCCTGGCCGTTTTTTGCAAGTGGTTGAGCTGCCTTCAGGTCGGGTGCGCCATGCTTTAGAAACACCGGTTGATCGCCATCTGTTTGGTCATGGCGTCTTCTCCAGTAATGGGCGTTGGCTCTATACCACCGAGCATGATTATGCACAGGGCCGAGGAGTTATTGGTATACGGGATGCCCAACAAAACTATCAACAGGTTGGGGAGTGGGATAGCCACGGTGTTGGTCCACATGACCTTGCCATGCTGGCTGATGGCCGCACCCTTGTTGTGGCCAACGGGGGGATTTTAACCCACCCAGATACTCCACGTGCCAAGTTAAACCTCGCAAGTATGCAGCCCTCCCTGGTGTATCTGGATACCCAGACAGGTCATCTGTTAGAGCAGCACCATCTTGATCAAGATCTCCATCAAAATAGTATTCGTCATTTGGCGGTAGGGCAGGGTGATCGTGTCTGTTTTGTGATGCAATATCAGGGTTCTAAACGTCATCATCCACCTCTGGTTGCTCTGCACCAAAGAGGCGAGGCCATACAGCTCTGCTCAGCACCGGCCGCCATTCAAAAACAGATGCGTCACTATTGTGGTTCTGTTGCGGCCGACTGTACAGGGCGCTGTTTTGGGGTGAGTTCACCCAAAGGGGGGCTTACCACCTTCTGGCGTGGTGTGGATGGCCACTATCTTGGGCAGGTGGCATTAAAGGATGGATGTGGTGTGACAGCGACTGAACGTCCTGGGGAGTTTTTGCTCAGCAGTGGGCAGGGACAGTTACAGCGGGTGCAATGGCGTTTAAACCGTATAGAAGCTCAAACTGCGGTGGCGATATCGGGTGCTCGTTGGGATAACCATATGATTACTTTATAAGGTTTGTGATGTTAAAGGGTACTGTAAAAACGGGTTTGTTGGCGCTGTGTCTCACCATTTCACATCCCGCATGGTCTGCACAGACCATTGAGCGTATGGAGGTGTTAGGTAAACAGCTTTTTTTTGATACCAACCTTTCTCAAAACCGAACACAATCCTGCGCGACCTGTCATGATCCTGATGCGGGTTTTGCGGATGGTCGGGACAACGGTGTTGGGGGTATGGCCTCACTGGGTGATGATGGCCAATCTTTGGGGGACCGAAATGCCCCAACGGCCAGTTATGCCGCCCTAATCCCGCCCTTTCATCAACGTAAAGATGGCGCGTACGTCGGGGGGCAGTTTCACGATGGCCGTGCTCCCAAACTTGCCGATCAGGCAGGAGGTCCCCCCACCAATCCGGTTGAAATGGGGATGGATAGTCCTGCGCAGACTGTTGCACGTATTCAGGAAAACCCTCTTTATGTCTCGGCATTTAAGCGGTTTTATGGACGTGATATTTTTGTGGATCCCCAAAAAGCGTATCAAGCCATGGCCCAAAGTATCGCGGCTTTTGAGAAAACAGCCGTGTTTGCCCCTTTTGATGCCAAATATGATCGCTATCTTAAAGGGACCTATCAGATGACCACGCAAGAAGAGTTGGGGATGACCCTGTTCTTCTCACAGCAGTTCACCAACTGCAATCTGTGCCATCAGCTAAAAAAAGTACCCACTGCTGAAGGGGAGACCTTTAGTAACTATGAATATCACAACATTGGTGTCCCCGCGAACACCAGGTTAAGGGCGGTAAATGGTGTCAAAGCTGGCCATGTTGATCGAGGCTTATTGGATAACCCCACCGTGTCGGATGTTGCCCAAGGGGGTAAGTTTAAAACCCCGACGTTGCGTAATGTCGCTGTGACTGGGCCTTACATGCATAACGGCGTGTTTAAGGATCTGCGGACGGTGATCTTGTTCTATAACAAATACAACAGTCGTAGTGCCAAAAGGCAGATCAACCCGGAGCGTGGTGAAAAGTGGGCAGAGCCGGAAGTGGCGGAGAATCTCTCCTTAAAAAAATTACAAATAGGTCCTGCTCTGGAAGATGCGCGTATTGATGCTTTGGTGGCATTTTTAAAAACGCTTACCGATCAGCGTTATGAGAGAGATATACAATAAACGGTTGGATCCTATTGAAAAAAAAGGCCTGAAATTGAGACGGATGTCAGGCCTTTTTGCTGTGGGTGGTTGTTTTGGTCTGGCCAGGGTTCTGTAACAGAAAAAAATGGGGGCTATATGGCTACAACCCTTGTGTTGACTGGCTCTTGACTTTTTTCTTCTGTCGGAGTATATCACAGATCACGCAAGGTTTGTCTGATCAGCTGGGCTTGTTTCCCCCCCAACAGAAAACCTGGCACACTCCGAGTGATCAAATGACATAAATATCGACTTTCTGTTTGCCAAGGCTCTTGGTCTTTGGTCGGTAAATAGGTGTTTCGGTGATGGCCAAAAAGAAACAAAAACGCATTGAGTTTGCTCAAACCAAACCTGCTGATACTTATTTAAAAGTGGCACTGGTTTTCTTTGCACTCTTTTTTGTGTTCATTGCCTTGCTCAAGAGCCAGGGGCTGGAACGTCTGTAGCTCCTATCTCACAGCATCGTACGGTATAAGGTCATGGGTTGTATCCCATGGCCTTTTTTATTGTGTGC
>NZ_JBAHUQ010000049.1 GCF_036689865.1 Magnetococcus sp. PR-3 | reverse complement strand
TAAGTTGAGGATAAACTATCATGAGCAAAAGGCTGCACCATCTGGTGTAGCCCTTTGTTTAAGTGGGTTGCATGATTCATCCGGTGCATCTGCTTGATGGTGTACTTGGGGGGCGAGCAAAGAGCATACATGGGTGTTCTTGTTGTTGTATGAGCATGCCTAGCTAGGCATGCTTCCCTCTGGCGGTTTAATTCTTGTTGTAAAGATAGACTGAAATTTCTCAGCCATGTGTCGACCCATTCCGTTCAACATAGGTAGCGTGTTGTTCATGACTCTTTTGGAATGTGTGTGGGGCGTTAAAAAGAGCAGGGGGGGATCTGCTTTTACACAGCAGTCTGCTGGGTAAAAGCACGGTTTGTTTATCGGTTTGTGGTGGGGTTGGTCTTATTTGAAGGTGCATCAGATTAAAAAAGCAGGCCGAAAGGCCTGCTTTTTCTATTTTTTTATGCGAACGCGTCTGTCAATGAGGGGGGAGGCCCGCCCAAATTGATCCCCTGTTGTTGGCGTTGGTAGGCGTCGGCGACGCGACTACCTTCTGGAAATTGCCTAACTGGGTTGGTCGCATAGATTTTACGTGCTACACGGGTTACCTCGTTGCGAACCTGCTCCATTTCGCTGGAAGAGGGAGGTGTCGGCATAATTTGGTTAAATGCCTGTTTCCCACTCTGCGCAGCTTGCTTCGCGGCTTGGCTGGTCTGGCGGCTGATGAACTCTTGCACCTGCTGCTGTCCAGATTTACCGTTTCCCTGTGCAACTTGGACTTTCGGGCTACGTGCAACCTGTTGCGACTGTGTTGAACCTTGTACTCCTGTGGGCATGTTTTGGATGGTATTCATTGATCTCGTCCTTCACCTGAGGACCGTAATCTCTCACCTTCCATGGGGGCCACGGCCCTTTATAGGTACTTATCCATCCAGGATCTTTATGAGGTTCTTTTCGGCTTCCTAGGGAAGAGCATTAATCTTTTTTTAAAATTAGGTGATTTTTTTTTAATTTTTCTTGGCCCATGGCGCAGAGAAAAGCCATGGAGGGTAGACAGCAACCTATGGTAAGGGCACCATGGATTTCGTAAAAAAGTAGACCTTGCTTTCGTATCGATGCCATTGCAGCACATTATTTAGTGGGACTGTATGCACGACTATCTTGTTCTGATTACCCTGACTTCGGGTATTTCTGTAGGACTGGCTTTATTGTTAAGACGGTTTGGCTTGCCGTTGTTGGTCGGGTATGTCCTGGCAGGGATGGTTGTCTCAGGTACCTTTAATTTTAGGTATGACCAATCTGGCTTACTTAGAGAAGTCGCTGAGATGGGAGTCGTCTTTCTGCTCTTTACGGTTGGTTTGGAATTTTCCATGACCCGCCTGAAGCAGATGCGCCGTCTGGTCTTTGTCGTTGGGGGCTTGCAGGTGCTCCTAACGACATTGGTCGTCTACTTTACCGCGGTATCGATCTATGCCATGCCCACCTCAGCCTCATTGATCATTGGCTTGAGTTTGGCGCTCTCCTCGACAGCCATTGTGTTAAAGACACTCTATGAGAATAAAGATATTGGCAAACCCTATGGTCAGGTCACGGTAGGTGTACTGCTGTTTCAGGAAATTAGTGTTGTTCCCATACTATTGCTGGTGGGGTTTTTGGGTATCAGTACCCATGCATCGGTCCCTCTGCTTATTCTTGAAACGGTGTTAGGTGCTGTTATCGCCTTTGGGGTCATCTATCTCATCGGACGCTATGGGGTTACCCGTCTGCTTGCCGCGGTCAGTGATATGCGTTCTCAAGAGGCCTTTGTTGCCTCTATTCTCATGTTGGTAGTCTCGGCCTCGTTATTGACCCACGCCTTGGGGTTTTCTTATGCGTTAGGTGCCTTGTTGGCGGGTATGATGCTCGCAGAAACCAAATTTAAGCACCAAGTTGAGGCTGACTTGGTGCCTTTTAGAGATCTGTTATTAGGGGTCTTCTTTATTACAGTGGGTATGCAGGTGGACCTGCAGTTTGCCATGCAGCAGTTCCACTGGATTATACTCGCAACACTATTATTGGTGGTGTTGAAAACAGCACTGACCTTTGCGGTTGTGCGCCTTTCTGGTACCCGTGAAGTGGCCCTTAAGACCGCATTGGCGATCTCTCAGGGGGGTGGGTTCTCCTTTGCTATTTTAGAGCTTGCGTTACGTTTAAAGCTTATTGAGCCATTGGTGCATCAGTTTACCGTTGCCACCCTGGTGTGCTCCATGTTGATCGCTCCTTTTATCTTAAGGGGTATCCATCGTGATGCGGGTCATCTGGCCAAAGATGCTGGGGCAGATGATCCCGTAACTCCACATGCAGGTCATGAGCATAATCGCTTGGTGGTCTGTGGTTATGATCGCTGTGTTCCCATTACTTTGGAGAAAAATCATCTGGTGGTTTGTGGTTATGGGCCGGTTGGGCAGGAGGTGGTGGCACAGCTCGATCAGTCTGGGTATCCCTATGTCTGTATTGAGCATCAACAGTCGTTGGTCGGGCAGGGGGTGGATCGGGGGCATGCTGTCATTTTTGGTAATGCAGCGCAGGAGCATATATTAAAAATGGCCTGTGTTGGGGATGCGGCGGCGGTTATTTTGACCATTGGTGATGAAAAGAGCAAACGGCTGGTGGGTAAAGCGGTTGCCCGTGTGTGTGATAATCCGGTTATTGTGACCACGGCAACCCATGAGGGAGAGGCTCAAATGCTTAGTGAACTACCGATCAAAGCCATGGTCAACTACCCTAAAGAGACGGCCCGTATGTTATTAGGGCACGCACTTAGCTGCGAAATTCATCCGGACTCAATGGGAACGTGGATCCAAGATCTGCATGAATCTACAGATAAATCCACTTCTGCATCTAAACCCATTTCTAGGATAATGAAACAAAAAAAGAGTCTACATGACGTGGTGAAGCCCCCCCTCTGAGGGCGACGATTGGATAGTTTTTATTAATCACTTATACAGTTTTATTTTATTTTATAAAAAGATGAGGTTGTGTAGTATGGCGGGCTGGCATGCACACTGTCACCTGCGTTGCCAGCGTCGGGGGCATCAACCACAAGGTGTAATGGGTTATGAAAGCTTTTAAATTAATGAGTGCCCTGTTTATGGCCGCGATGATTATCGGCCTGTTTTGGGTTGGCACCAGTACTGGTGCGCGCATGGCCATGGATGGGTTAGCCTCTGATCATCATGGGGCAACAGCCTTAGGTATGCTGCAAGTGGCGCTTTCGATCATTATGCCGTTATTTGCCTTATGGATGTCACTGTCCATAGCTAAAGTGATGATTGCACGCTGTAAGCGTAAAGGTGGTAAGGCTGGGCTGGATTGTCTACTGCACGAAGATTAATCAAGGAGCCCGTTGGGGCTTTTAGGGTATAAAACGGGATGATCTTTGGATCGTCCCGTTTTCTTTTGAGGGATGTTGCCCAGGTTTGGTATCTTCATGCCTTTCTGACCTTTACTTTGAAATGAATGACCCTATGACTGAACCGCTTTCAGGCCCTGTTTTTATCTTGGACCGTCCCGCCCATGGCGGAAATATTGGTGCGGCGCTACGGGCGATGACCAATATGGGTTTTACCCATTTGCGGTTGGTCAATCCGCGTTTTTTCCCCCACCCTGATGTTGAAGCTTGGGCGGCGGGTACGGCCCATTTGGTTGAGACGATCCAGGTTTATGACTCCCTGGATGCGGCGACGGCAGACCTTAACCACTTGGTTGCTGTCACTCGGCGTGCACGGGGGCAGCGGCATCAAGTGATGACCCCTCATGAATTAGGGGTTCGTCTGGATCCCAACCATCAATCTCCTATAAGTCGTGTGGGTATTCTCTTTGGGACCGAACGGACTGGTCTTGAAACGATTGATGTAGAGCGGTGTCATTGGATCTGTACCATCCCGACACAGGGTGAGAAGGGGTCGTTAAACCTCTCTCAGGCGGTCATGGTTGTTGCGTATGAATTGATGGGTGGGCAAGGGTTAGGCGAGGTCCCGGTACATGATCCACATCGTGATGATGTCTTGGCGACCCAAGAAGATATGGGACGCTTTTTTGAACATTTGCAAACGGTATTGATGCAGATTGATTTCATTCAACCAGATCGCTATAAGCAGATGATGGGTACCTTAAAAGCTCTTTTTAATCGAGCTGCATTAGATCGGCGGGAAATTACCATTTTACGGGGTGTTCTGACAGAGGTGATCAACCATTGCGAACGCAAGATCTCGGCTTTAAAACGCTAATCCAACTGGCTGAAGCGCCCACCGCCATGGAACGCAGCTACCCCTTACATGCCAGTGCCAATGAAGCCTTGGCCATGTGGGAAGGTCGAGTGGGGGAGATATTTACCTTCCACTATGGTTCGCAGTTCTATCGTGGACGTCTGGAAGCGGGGCAAAAAACCGTACGTCTGTTTGAGACCATGGCCTATTCACCTGAACCCCCGGCACCACGGCTGTTGATGCAAGGGATGCCCAATCGGGAGCGGTTTTTGTGGATTATAGAAAAAGCTGTAGAGCTTGGGGCGACAGAGATTTATCCGATCAAGACGGAAAAATCCTACCAAGAAGAGGCCCCTTCTTTAAAAAAACAAGGGGGATGGGGGCGTATTATTCGCCGTGCAGCGCGGCAGTGTCGGCGGGCTATTTTACCCACTGTGGGTGATCCGGTTACGCTTGAGCAGGCGATAACCTTATCAGCGTGCCCAAACCGCTTCTATCTGGACCGTGGGGAGATGCCACTTCAAGGGGTTGGGTTGTGTGGTGGAATAGAGATATTCGTTGGTCCTGAAGGGGGGTGGGGGCAAGAAGATCTGGTGCATTTTAAGCAGAACAAGATCCTCTCCCGAAATTTAGGTCCAAGGCTCCTGCGTACGGAGACAGCAGCTATCACAGCCCTCTCCTGGTTGGCTTCAGCAGACAACCCTTTACATCCCACCAAGGCTGGGAAATAATCGCTCCTTTGGTGGTACAAATTCTGGATGCTTTTCCAGTCTCTTTTAATCGTTTAAAAACCTTCATAGCAAGGAGCTTAATATGTCCTGGAACGGAAGCGGCGGAGACCAAGGTCCTTGGGGCCAGCGTCCCCAAAACCCGCAACAGCCCGATCTGGAGCAGATTCTACGTGCTGCCAAAGAGAAATTTGGTGGTGGTGGTGGTGGCAATCTTCCCGGTGGAAAGATGAGCCTGCTGTTTATCCTTGGTGTCGTCATACTTGGGTGGATGGCCACCGGTATTTATGTGGTTGCACTGGATGAGCAAGCAGTTATTACCCGTTTTGGCAAATATGTCGAAACAACAGAACCTGGTCCGCATCTCCATTTGCCTTGGCCGATCGAGACTGTTGAAGCCAAGCCTAAAGTGACGATCATTCAGAGTACTTCTGTTGGTTTGCCCAGTAACTTCAGGGGCTCACGTGGTGCTAAGGATGAGTCGAAAATGTTGACCGGTGATGAAAACATCGTCGATATCAACATGATCGTTCAGTTTAAAATTAAGGATGCTGCAGACTATCTGTTTAAGATCGTGCATGAGCGTGGTGATCCTTCGCTGGTGGTTCGTCGTGCTGCAGAAGCGGCAATTCGTGAGATCGTTGGTAAGAACAAGATTGATGAAGTTCTGACCAGTGGTAAAGAGCGTATTCAGAGCGAAACCGAGGTGCTTGTTCAGGAGATTCTCGATAAATATCGCTCTGGGCTTGAGGTCACCAAGGTGCAGTTGAAACAGGTTCAACCACCAGATCAGGTTGTACAATCCTTTAAAGATGTGGCCAGTGCTCGAGAAGATAAAGTACGTAAAACCAACGAAGCTGAAGGTTATCGTGCAGATATCTTACCTAAAGCCAAGGGTGATGCTGTTCGTATGATTAACGAAGCTGAAGCCTACAAGCAGTCTAAAGTGGCACGGGCTAAAGGTGATGTTGCTCGCTTTAATTCGCTCTATACCGCTTATCGGGATGCCAAGGATGTTACACGGACACGTCTCTACCTAGAAACAATGGAAGAGGTTATGTCGCGTGCAAACAAGGTGATCTTGGATCCAGACGCCGCCAAAGGTGTGCTTCCCCACCTGCCTTTAGACTCTCGAATTTTCGGGACCTCTAAACCGCAACCAGCTCAGCGATGAGGAGGGCATCATGACTTCACAGCTTAAAGATCATATGTCGACCGGTATACTGTTGTTACTGGCGGCTATTCTGTTGTTTCTTTCTCAGTCTGTTTTTACCATTCACCAGACCCAACAGGCTTTGGTGGTTCAGTTAGGGCAACCCAAGCGGGTGATTACTGAGCCCGGTTTGAACTTTAAATTGCCTTTTTTGCAGTCTGTTAAGCGTATGGAAAAGCGGTTGCTGACAACGGACCAGCGCCCGTCGGATGTGTTAACCCTGGATAAGAAAACTCTAAAGGTCGATAACTATGCCCGTTGGCGTATTGTTGATCCGCTCAAATTCTATCAAACCCAGCGTACCATCTCTGCGGCGACCTCACGTATTGGGGATGTGATCGACTCCAGCCTCCGTGAGGTGTTGGGTAAATATAATATGATGGAAATTGTGGCGGGTCAGCGGGCCATTCTGATGAATGATATCGCAACTTCCGCGAATGGAACCGTGCGTGGTTTTGGTATTGAGATCGTTGATGTGCGTATCAAACGAGCCGACTTGCCCAAACAGAACGAAGATTCCGTCTTCTCCCGTATGCAGACTGAACGTGAGCGTCAAGCCAAGCAGTACCGTGCTGAAGGTGATGAAGATGCACTACGTATTCGTTCAGAAGCTGACCGTCAGCGTGAAGTTATTCTGGCTAACGCTTACGAAACCTCTGAAGGGTTGCGTGGTCAGGGTGATGCTGAATCAGCCTATATCTATGCAGAGGTCTTTAACCTAGACCCCGAGTTTTACCGTTTTATCCGTACCCTGGATGCCTACAAGAAGTCCATTCTTGAAGGGAACACCACCTTGGTGATGCCTCCTGATGGTTTCTTCAGTGGTTTAAAAGGGGAAGGCTTTAACACTAAAAACCCAATGAACATGCAGTGAACGATCTATTGACCGCATTGGGGCTGGTTTTTATCATTGAAGGCATCCCCTATTTTTTAGCACCAGGTCAGATGCGTTCATGGGTAGAACGTATGGTTTCACTGCCTGATGCCATGCTACGTCAAACTGGTCTGACCTTGATGATCATAGGCTTGTTGATTGTCTATCTGGTTCGCGCTTAAATAAGGGGGGCTATGCCCCCCTTATTATTCTAAGCCATCTCCTTCCCAGCCGTTAAGTAAGGTGCTCCCATGGATAAGGATATTAGCCACATCAAGTTACCGCTGAGTGCAGCAGGTCACCATCCTCGTAACTATGAGGGTATTATTCCTGCTGACCAGTTGGAGGGATTACAAAATTCAGAAGAGACCTCTCTGGTCAATTCGGCTAACTGTGCCGTGACCGCACAGATGCAACAGGGAAAATTACACGTTACAGGTACGGTTTCCAGTACGGTTCAGGTTGTCTGTTCCCGCTGTCTGAAAAGCTTTGATCAACAGTTGGAAGGCCAGGTTGACCGTTGGTATGCCACAGGGGAAGATCCCCATAATGGCAGCAGTGGTGAACTGGCTTTGACCGATGAGTTGGTCTATCTGGAGGATGATCTTTTTACATTACCACCGTTGGTGGATGAAGAGCTCATGTTACACCTGCCGATGTTGCCGCTCTGCTCAGAGGGTTGTAAAGGTATCTGTGCCCAGTGTGGAGCCAACTTAAATGAGAGTGCATGCCGCTGTGACGGTATACCTTCAGACAGCCCATTTGCGGCCTTAAAACAGCTTAAATTGAAATAATCAAGGCTATTGATCGCAAGGCTTAGGTCAACAGTAGTAACGTGAAGATATGTCTGAAGTCGCTTTTTTCGCCATAAAACCCCGTCCTTTTTTGGTCGGGGTTTTTCTTTTTCAGGCTCTTTGCTTGATATGTTTGTGTAAAGCAGCCAATAGGTCTTTTTTTAGAATAGGTTTGGTTAGGTGGGCGTCACACCCCGCTTCTATGCTTTTACGGCGGTCCTCTTCCAAAGCATGTGCAGTGAGGGCAAGAATGGGGGTTCTGGGGTGTGCTTGCTGTTGTTCCCAGCGTCGAATGGTGGCGGTAGCTTGGTAGCCATCAACCTTGGGCATCTGTACATCCATAAGAATAAGATCATAGCGACTCTTTTGGGCCAAATGCACAGCTTCCACACCATTTTTAGCGATATCCAGTGTATGACCACTCTTTTGTAAATAGCGTTGAATGAGAAAAATATTATCGTCGGCATCTTCTGCTAGAAGAATATGGGCTTGTTTTTGATCAGAAAATGTTGGTTTTCGGTCTAAAACTCTGCACAGTCCCCTAAACAAGGCATCACCACGTACAGGTTTGATCATAGTGTAGACCTGTAACTCTTTGGCCTCATTGAGCATATGGTGATCGTCATTACTGCAGATCATGATGGTCGGTAAATGTTTAAATGCTGGGAATTGGCGCATATGGCGCACCACATCCAAGCTGGAATGTGAAATCGTATCATCATCAATGAGCAATATATCGGGCGGATATTCATAGCTTTGTAGTTGGCTCATAAATGTTTCAATCGCACCAGTTTGTTCTATAAAGCTAACCTTGCATCCAATTTGTTGTAAAACGGTTGGGTAAATGCCTCCACAGCGGCTTTTTTCATGGCTAATTAGTACGGTGGTGCCTGGCGGTAAGCCCGCGTGGGTAGGCTCTTTGACTTGAGGTGTATGAACGGCCCTTTGTAAGGGCAGCTGGAAGGAAAATGTACTGCCTTTACCTGGTTGGCTCACTACATGGATTTGGCCATTCATAAGATCAATCAGACGTTTACAGATGGCCAACCCCAACCCTGTGCCACCATGGTGACGGGTTGTCGAAGCATCAACTTGTGTAAACGGATCAAAAATTTGCGCCAGTTGTGTTTCGGGTATGCCCGGCCCTGTATCGATCACCTGAAATAAGAGCTGATCTTGCTGATCCTCTGTCAGTTGTACCGCAAGGGTAACATCCCCCTGTTGTGTGAACTTGATGGCATTGCCTAATAGGTTGAGTAAGACTTGGCGTAGGCGTTTGGCATCTCCAACCACAGCTTCTGGTAAATGTGCATCCAGTTGCTGTTTGAGCTGAATCCCTTTTAACTCACTGCGGGGGGTTAAAATAGAGATCGACTCTTCAATAAGGCTGGCTAGATTATAGGGATTGTTTTCTAAGACAAAACGGTTGGCTTCCACCTTGGCCAGATCAAGAATATCATTGATTAGATCCAGCAGAGCACCACCCGCCTTTTGAAAAATATCAATATATTGCTTTTGATCGTTGGTGAGTTCGGTTTCACAAAGAAGGTCAGCCATACCGATGATGGCATTCATCGGCGTGCGTATTTCATGACTCATGGTGGCTAAAAAGGTGCTTTTTGCCCGGTTGGCCTCATCCGCTCTCTCTTTGGCTTGTGTCAACGCATCCAAAGTCGCCAGCCTGGAGCTGATATCCCAAAAGCTGATGACGATGCCAGGTTCTTGTAGCTGTTGGGGCAGGGGGTTGGCGCGGTATTCAACCGGAAAGCGGCTGCCATCCTGATGTTGAAACCATAGCTGGTCACCATGGGTCGGCTCATTGTGTGCTAGCGCTTGAGCAAAGGGGGTTTCCTCCCAACGTAGGGGGGTACCATCTCCGCGGCAAGGGCGGGTCAAATCCATGGTGGAATAGCCAGCTTCACAGCTTGTGTCAGATAACCCAAGCAGTTGTCTTGCTGCATTGTTAACCCACTGGCAGCACCCTTTTTGATCCATCACCAAGACACCTTCTGTTAAGGTGTCGAGTATCTGCTGTCTATCTAATTTACTCTGTTGTAACTGTTGGGTACGGCTGACTACCCGCTGTTCCAGTTGGCGGCGTAAATGGTAGAGCTCCAGGTGGGTTTGAACCCTGAGTAAGACCTCTTTGGGTTCAAAGGGTTTGCTCATATAGTCAACAGCACCTACTTCAAAACCTCTGATTTTATCTTCAGAGTCTCCAAGAGCGCTGAGGAAGATAACGGGTATCTCTTGTGTTTCAGGATCTTCTTTTAATTTTTCACATAGTTGCAAACCACTCATGCCGGGCATGCGAACATCCAGTAAAAAAATATCGGGTTTGTGGGCCTGAACAGACCTGAGAGCCCCTTCACCACTGGTTGCAGCATGAATTTGATAGTGGCTCTGTTTTAAGATACCTGAGAGCAGTTTTAGGTTGGCCGGATTATCATCCACAATCAATATGGTGCTTGATGGAAGGGTCATGCCGGTGTCTCCATACTCATTTTAAACAAATGAAGCAGTTCTTCAAATTGGAAATCTTCGGCTTTACTGCGTAATGCGGAGGCCAGTTTTTCATTAATGGCTTCAATTTTATCCACATTCTTCTCGACCTCAACAATATTGCCCATCTCCAATGCATGCAACAGCTCTTGTTTGAGATCATCCGGTAAGTTGGCAAGAGTTGCTGGTTTGAGAGAGCCCTGCTCAGAGGTTGTGGTCAATGTTTGGGGATCTTTATAGATAAACTGAACCCCCAAATAAGTCTCCATGGCCGTGAAAATTTCAGATTCACGGAAGGGTTTACGTAGGCAGGTTGAAAAGCCCATGGCTAGGAGGCGTTGCATCTCATCACGGAAGATGCTGGCTGTAAGCGCAATAATAATCGTATCGTCATGCTCTGAATAAGCCTTGATCTGCTTTGCCGCTTCATCCCCGCCCATTTCAGGCATACGAATATCCATCCAGATTAAATGGGGCTTCCACGTTTTCCATCGTTCAATCGCTTGAACGCCATTGCAGGCTTCTTTCACATCAAAGCCGACCTCCTGGAGCAGTTTGACCAGTAGACGACGGTTAGCAACGGCATCATCCACAACCAGAATACGATAGTCTGGTTGGTCGGCACTTAGGCCGATGACACGGTTATCAACAGGTTTGTCTTGGATCTCTTGAGCATGGGCCTCTGTAATAGGAAGCTTTAATTGGAAGAGCGTGCCATGCTTTATTTGGCTTTCAACTTTAAGTGTTCCCCCCATCATTTCTATAAGACGCTTGCTGATGGAAAGCCCAAGGCCGGTGCCTTCCATACTGCCACGACTCCGACCGACCTGAATAAACGGTTCAAAAATTGATTTGATCTTATCTTCAGCGATCCCACAACCACTATCTTGTACTTCTATGATTAGCCAGAGTGTATTGGCCTCTTCGTGTGTGGCAACCCGTAGGGCAATGCCACCTTCCTTCGTAAATTTGACCGCATTGCCGAGGAGGTTGATGAGGATCTGGCGAACTTTAGCGGCATCAGCATGGATAAATTGAGGAAGTGTCGCATTGGGTTCATAGTGAAAAGTCAGATCTTTTTGTTGTGCCCGTATGGCCATCATATCTCGAATATCATGGAGTAGCTGATGGAGTGGTATGGCCTCTATCACAACATCCATTCGACCAGACTCTACCTTTGACATATCCAATACATCATTAATGAGTTGGAGCAGGTGATCGCCACTGCGATGAATGATACCGACATTCTCTTGTTGATCGAGGGTTAAGTTCTCCCCTCTATTTAACAATCCACAAAAGCCCAAGATAGCATTAAGGGGTGTACGCAATTCATGGCTCATATTGGCTAGAAAGGTACTTTTAGCTTGGTTGGCTACTTCAGCTTGTTGAAGGGCTTGTGTGAGTGCTCGTGTGCGCTCTTCTACGCGTTGTTCTAAAGAACGGTTGAGTTCACGCACCTCTTTTTCCACAGCTTTGCGTTGAACAATATCTTCTTCAAGTTGTGTTTGTGTGGCGCGCAAGGCTTTTTCACTGCTGGCCAGTTCTTGGAGCGTGCGGGTACGGGTATGAAGTTCTTGGGTCAATAATCGCAGAAGAGGGGCGATCAGAAGGTAGACCCCTCCAACACCAATGATCAATACCACCGCGGCAAAGAGTCCTAACCGATGGGTGTTGGCATCAATAATCGCATCCAGTTCTGCACGCTTCATTCGGAAAAGCAGATAAAAATTGGTTTGGTTCACACCACGTATGGTCACGACACAGGCTGGGCAGATACGATGATGGTTTTGCTCAGCCTTGAACTGACCGTTCTTGAAATCCTGTATAATCGTGGTTAGTCGTTCAGCTTTATAGGGGTGCCGAGTCGTGAAAATAGGCTTAAAAAGATCTTGTTTCTCATAGGCTAAAATAATTTCTCCGGTCTTGCCCATACCTTGATAATCCTCCATCAAGGCTAAGATACCTTTGGTTTGAAAAACCACAACATCGGTGCCGACACGTTTACCCCCACGGGCCCGAATAGGGGTGGCAACAACCAGGGTCGTTTGACCATTCAATACAATGGGGTCAAAAACCTGTGTTTGTTCAATAAAGGGGTCAAGTTGAGCGAGAAAAGCACCAGGCAGAGTCGTGCCCACAACCACCGCTATTTTGCCGTGGTGATCGTAGCGGGTAATACCTGTGGCATCGGGAGATTTGTTAAGGGCATCTAACAGTTTATTACTGGAAAAATCTACCAATGCTTTATGGGTAATTTTTCCATCATTATAAGCCATTAACTTTTTTCGAATGGCTGTGCGGCTGGTGAACTGTTCAGCGATATCAATAATTTTTGCAAAGAATTGATTAACGGAAACCGTTTTGGCATCCACAATAAACTGAACTTCACGATCATTCTTTGCTTTTAACTCATGACTTAATGGTCCCAAGACCATCATGACCAATACCGTACCAATGATAAATAGGGCAAGTAAGGTGCGTAAGAAGATTTTTCGCCGAATGGGATCAATATCCTGTAGTTCCATGGATAATCCTCAATGGGGTTATCGGTATGAACACATGGCTGCATTGTGGTGATGAGGTAATGCCACCTATTTTGTCAGCTTATTCTAATAAACTATCAAAATTAACTACAGTTAGGTATCAAGAAGCTGAAAAATAATGCTGAAGCTGCGTTATTGTAATTCAAGAGCCATAGAGGAGGCCCGTCTACCTCTATGGCTCTTTTGATAGGATTTTGGCTTTAAAAAAGGGTGCTTTGCCACTGTAAACGGTTATTTGCTAGCTCATCCTGGGGGTGGCGGTCTAGGAGTTGGACCTGAAAATCTTTAACGTCAACTTCCCCATGGGTCAAACGCATTTTAAAGGATGGGTTGTGCGCTGGTTGGGGGAGGTAGGTCCAGAGTGAGAAGCGGTGCCAATCGGTACCAGCTACAGACTCCCCCATAAACTGTTGCTGCTTTTGACCATTCGTTGACCGGTATTCAAGCTGAACTTGCATGGTAGAGGCACGAGGCGTAACCGCACGCATGAAAAATTGGATCTGTACCAACTTCTCTACGGGTAAGGGGGCCAGAGCTGGGTCAACGGCTGACAGTTGCCATTGATCCCCCTTAACAAGCCTTATGGTCTCAGAGGGGGTGGCTAATTGCCCTCCTTGCAGACGAACCATGAACGCCTCTTTGGGTAAGCGGGTTTTGGTCCGTGTAATGGGTGGTGTGTTGATGACAAAGAGATCCGACAGCCAGCGGCCATTTTGGTGACGGTAGAGGTGAGGCTGTGTCTCAATGGTGGTGTATAACCCATGGGTTGGATGCGTTTTATGCAGCCGCTTTTTTAAGATGTAGTTGCGCCGACGCCAGTTAATAAAGAGATAACCTGGTTCTTCAAATTGGCTGAACTTTTTTTGATGAGCCCAAGGGGAACTGGCTTTGAAAAAGAGAGGGAAAAGGTTTTTTCCATCCCCATAGAGTTTAGGATTGTGGGGCTCTTGAAGTTGGCTGGCACGCTCCAAAATAACTAAGCTGCCCGTATTGCCATTTTTGGCCAGATGGGGAGATTGATTCAGCGACCATAAATTGAGTGTTATCAAACCTGTGATAAGGGCGATGGCAACAGCGTAGACACCACGTTCAAAAAGCGGTTTTTTAACGGTTATCGCCAACCATGAGGCCCCGGCAAAAATAAGTTCAGCTGTCGCCAATTGAAAAAAAGGCAGGGTTTGAAGGTAGTAGCGGATGCTCTCTCGCAGATAGGGTCGGCTGGGATCCATGCCCTTGATTGCAAAAGCAATGGCCCCAAAGCCCAAAATAAGCATCATCGCCTTACTTAAGGCTGTTTTGCTTCTGTCTAAAAATAGCCACATTAAGGTACCCAACCCACCGAGCAGAAAAAAGAAAATCTCTGCTGATCCGGTATAATAGATCACCTTAGGAAAACGGATGGCCAAGAGAATAATGGCCTGAAGAGTGGGGAGCTTTTCACCGCTTTTAGCCGCCTGCTCAAAGACGGTTTCCAGGGTTCCCCCGGTATTGTAATTCAACAGTACTTTGTAGCGCAGGAGGGGATCCCCAAACTGTACCCACACGCTGAACATCTCTAGCGCTGCCCCGAGCAACAGACCCAAGGCAAAGTAGAGAAGTAGCTTCCATCTGTGGGGGCTTATGAGGGCAAGTAACAGGGCACTGAGCACAAAGGGTGCAAAGGTCGCCCGTATCGAGAGAGCTCCCCATAAAAGCAGACCTACTATAAGGGCCAAGGCTTTGAATGCAGGCTTATGGGCCGGTAGGTTCCAACGGAAAACCAGGCCATACATTAAGCCGGTCGCCAAAAAGGCGATACCCGTACCAAAACCATCAGGCAGGAGTTTGGCCTGAGTAATGAGTGCGGCGTAGCTGGTCACCCAAAACAGGATGGCCAGGAGTGCCACGCGACGGTTGGGGGCGGCGACAAAAGCAAAGAGGGTAACCCCCATAAAGCCTAAGAGAGATTGAAAACCAATGGATGTATAAAAAGCTTCTAGGGCGTAGTCATGGCCCAAAACCCAGTTGGGAAACTGAATTAACGCATATAAAAACATGCGTAGAGATCCATGCCGGATCCGATCGCCTTGTTGAAAGCCATCGCCCAGGGCGAGTTTAAAGTAGCCTACATCATCCGAACCAACCGGGGCTTGCCAAAAATAGAAATGTAAAATGGCTGCTAAAAAAGCCAATAGAAAGACACCAAGAAGGGGTAGAGCCCAGGCTTGGTATTCGTTTTTATATGAGTGTTGGTCCATGAGGATCATCTCTTTGTTCAATAGGAATCACTACGGTTGCTCGCAAACGTTGCCAGCTTTGTGGTGGTAAGCAATGGTTAAGCCAGGATGAGATGCTGTTGCTGCCACTGGCGCCACTGGCGTAAAAGCTGGTGACGGTCTTGAGCATGCAGAATAAGGGTACCCAAGCGGCCTGTTACTGGGGGTGGCGATAAGAGCAAAAGGTGATCATTCTGCGGGCATTGTGTGAGGGCGGGGGAGGCTTGTCCTTGGATAAAAAAAGCACCTGCCACGCCATTAGGCTGTTTTGGTCGGACAACCTGTTGATCCAAAGCCAGTTGAATGGCGGCCTCAACACTATCTCCCCCTGTTAGGGTGCAACGATACAGAGGGGTCAGAATAATGGGTAAACGGCCGTTGATCTCCATGAGAATAATCTCTTGATCCGATGTCATAAAAAATTCTGCATTAATAAAACTACGATCAAACCCTTGTTCGATGAGTGGATAGACAACCGCTTTGTAGGCAGACTCCAATTTTTGAGTCAGTGCATCATCTAGTTGGGCTGGAAAGAGACACCCTTCCAATAGCAGGGGGTTTGATGTGGCATACAGATTTTCTGAAATGCCCCATAGCTGAACCTCTCCATCTTGAACAAAGCCATCCACCGTAAAGATGTGCTGATGCTCCATATATTGTTCTAACAGCCATCCTGATTGGGTGTGGGAGGATGATGGTAAAAGCGCTTGCCACAAGGGGGTTAGGGGGGCATCAATTTCCAGGGGTGCCAAACCTGGGGTTTTAATTGGGGTAATCTGCTGAGAGCCCCAGCCATCTCGGGGTTTAAGCAGGGCAGGGTATGGAAAGTCCGTTTGGGGGGGCATCGCCTGGCCAGGATCCAGCCGGCAAAAAGGAATGGGCTTGGGGTCCAGCTGTTCCCGGGTAGCGGCTTTGTCCATGGTCGTAAAGACGGCATGAACCGAAGGGTGACCCATACAGTGTGCTGCAATGGGCGCTGCAAGGTCGTGGGTGGCCAGCACCACCCCATTGGGGTGGTGCTGTTTCCACTGTTGTGCCGATCTTAACTGCACCATGGGATCTGGCATGCTGGCCAGATCCTGATCATGAAAATGGTACCGTGACTGAAGAGGGGTGCAGATCCAACGATCAACAGCTCGGCTACAGGGAATCAAGACCGATTGCACGTTTTTTAGCCCTTATGAATTTGACATAGGCTGGATTTGAAAGCCGGAAAGCCACTGATCGGATCCAATGAAAAATCCCCTTCGGTTAACCGGTTGATATTGGCATCTGCCCAGCCATGATAGGCGTGGGCAATACCTTCACGAATCTCATCGCTGACCGCTGCGATCATCTCAATGGAGCCACGTGGGGAGGAGACGGTTACCCGGTCACCATCCACAATATTCCGTTGCTCTGCTTCCGAGGTGTGCATTTGTACACGAGGAACGGGATCGACGGCCAATAATGCGTCAAAGCGGCGTTGTTGGGAGTGGGTATACACCACAGAGCGCCCACCGGTTGTTAGTACCAGTGGGTAGTCTTTGGCGGTATCTGGTTTTGAGTGTGGGCTTTCCGCGGGTTCTTTGTAGGTGGGAAGGCCATCATAACCAGATTGATGGAGCTCATCGGCATCAAACTCCACTTTACCACTGGGGGTGGGAAAACCACGTGCTTCATAGAGCTTTTCGGTTACCTCATCCACATCATCATCCATAACCGCGGTGCCAAAGACGGTGATACCTCCAGGCTCTTTTTTAACCTGCTCCCATAAGGGGGCTCCCAGCCCTTCAGCCTGCTCTTCAATGCTGGCGTGAAGGTCACCCTGCCAAAACTGATCAGCCATACCCAGCTTACAGCCTAGATCCAGTACAATTTGCGCATCGGGTCGAGCTTCTGCAACGGGTTCGGTAACGGCTTTACGATGTTGTACCACCCCGCGGAATTGGCAACTACTGGCGGTGATCAAAGCTTCACGTTCCAGTGAGGTCGCTGCAGGCAAGATCAAATCTGCCAGGGGGCTGCCAGGGGTATGGAAGAAGTCAACCATGCAGAAGAAATCCAGTTTTTCTAAGGATTTCATGAAGCGGTCAGTATCGGGCCACATAATGGGGTTGATGCCTAAAGCAAACAGACCGCGTATGGGGGTTGGGTCCCCCTGTTCAATGGCATCCCCCAACACCATGCTGTGGGCCGCGGGATAGCGGTTGGTCCAGACAGGAAAACGTTTTTGACCGACGCGGGGTGGTAAGGTATCAATCTTTTCTTTAAATAGGTCAATTCCCTTAGGAACAACTTTATCAATAAAGAAGCGATTACCCCCGGGAATATCAACGTAGCCAGCGGTGGCAGCAAGTAAAATAACCGCCCGGTGGTTTTGAAAACCGTTGCTATGTTGGGTGGTTGAGGTGGCCGATAAAACCAACTGAGATGGACCGTGGTGTCCATACCACTCCGCAGCTTGCTTAATATCCGCTTCGGGTACCCAGCAGATGTCACTGGCCCGCTTGGGGGTGAAATCTTTGACGTATGCTTTAAAGTTTTCAATACCATTGGCCCACTTGGCCAAAAATGCTTCATCTGACCAGCCATTCTCAAAAAGCTGTTGGTGTATGGCAAGAGCCAAGGCACCATCGGTACCGGGGCGAATGGGTAGATAGAGGTCGGCCCGTTGAGCTGTTTCTGTCAAACGGGGATCAACAACGATGGTTTTTACCCCATCTTTGGGGGCAATAACCGGGTGTTCTCCGTAAGGAAGCACAGAGTGGACAGGGTTGGTTGACCATATGAGCCGACAACGGGTCTCATCGGCATCCTGTAGGCTGGAGGTTTTGAGCCGGTAGCCATAAGTGAGTTGTTCAGAAACCAGGGTAGAGGTAAAACAACAGCCTGATTCAGTCATATAGTTAGGCGAGCCAAATAGATGGGCCAAACGTTGTAAATGGGGGCGGGCCTCTTTGGTATAGCCGCTGAAAAAAGCACACGCTTCAGCACCATCGCGCTGGCGGATTTTATCCAGTTCATGGGCGCAGATCTCTAGCGCTTCATCCCAGCTTATGGGCTCAAAGTTCATAGAACCCCGAGGGCCAACCCGTTTCAAAGGGGTGCGTAGACGCTGTGGATGGGTCTGCATCTCCATCTGCACATCGCCACGGGGGCAGGTTGGGCCGGTGAGTTTGTCTAACGAGCCATCCGCTTTGTAATGCACATCAAATTCACAGTTCATGTCACATTGATAGCAAGTGGTCTTTTCAGGGAGTGTGCTGTTCATGGAACTTTTCTCGTCAGCAATGGTTTAAAAAAGGGACTAGGTCGGTGGCATCTCAGTGAGCCATCGGTTAGAGTTTGCCGACCCTTTTGACCAACAGCAACCGGATACGTTCCCATGTCTCAATCTGGCGATCAACAAACTTCCCAAAAACACCAAGATGGTATGTGTGGTATTTGCCCTGCTGGCTGCTGGGTGAGGGTCGGATATGAAGGGGATAAAATGGTCTCGGTAGAGCCCAGGCCCGATCACCCCTTAGGTATGATCTGTCGTATTGGGCGTAAATCGCCCAATGTGGTGTATGATCCTGACCGCCTAAAGACCCCCCTTAAACGGGTGGGGCCCAAAGGTTCGTATGCGTTTGAGCCCATCTCTTGGGATGAGGCTATGTCGACCATTGCGGAGCGTCTACAAACGACCAAAGCCAAACATGGTGCGGAAGCCACGGCTATTTATACAGGGCGTGGTAGTTTTGATATGGCCATGTGTGACCTGTTTCAGCCAGATGATGTGGCGGTTTCATCTGCCAGTAGTGTGCTCTTTCCCTTTGGTTCTCCCAACACCCTGGGGGTTGGGGCACTCTGTTATGTCTCCTTTGCCATGATCGCTCCTCACGTCACTTTTGGGGAGATGTTGATCAGCCTTGAGACAGACCTTCCTCAATCAGAATTAATTGTGGTTTGGGGGGCCAACCCAGCCACAGACTCCCCCCCCATGGCACACCATCAAATACTGGAAGCCAAACAGCGGGGGGCCGAAGTGTTGGTTATTGACCCCCGTCGATCGGAAACCTGTGTCGAGGCAGATGCTCAGTGGCACCCCATACGGCCCGGTACTGACGGTGCTTTGGCCCTGGGTATGATCAATGTGCTGATTGAAGAAGAGCTCTACGACGAAGCTTTTGTGAAAAATTGGACGGTGGGGTTTGAGGATCTCTCCCAATATGTTCAGCACTACCATCCTGATGTCGTTGCGGAGATTACAGGTGTGCCTGCGGATCAGGTACGGCAGATCGCCCGTAAAATAGCCAATGCTCGTGGTGCATGTCCGGTTATGTATACAGGCTTGGAGTATTCAGATAGTGGTGTGCAGGCCATTCGTGCTGTATTTACTCTCTGGGCATTAGCAGGGCAGTTGGATGTGCCTGGTGGTCTTTTAATTCGGATGAAAGAGAATCAATTTCCTCAAAATCGGGCACATTTAATTAAAAACCCTGGTGCAGACAAGGCGTTGGGGCGGGATCGTTTCCCTGTCTATTCCGCCTATCGTGGAGAGTCTCATGCCATCTCTTTACCACAATCTGTCTTAGAAGGGGTGCCTTATAAAGTACGGGATTTAATGGTGCTTGGGGGATCGTTGATGACCTCTTGGCCTGACCCGGCATTGTGGAAACGCACCCTCTCGGAACTGGAATTTCTGGTTGTTATTGACCGGTATCACACGGCAGACTCAGCCTATGCAGATATTGTTTTACCTGCCACGACACTCTACGAGTGTACCTCCTTCATGCGCTATGGGCCGATGTTTGCCATTCGGGAAAAAATGGTGGAACCCGTGGGGGAGGCAAGGAATGATTTTCTTATCCTAGCGGAACTGGCAGAGCGGCTTGGTTATGGTGAGCTCTACCCGCAAACTGAAGAGGCGATTTTGGAGCGGGCCTTAGAAGAGACAGAGTTTACCGTGGCGCAGGTACGTCAAGCGGGTGGTCATGTTCAGTTAAACACCGCGATGATGCAGTATAAAAAATGGGAAAAAGGTCATTTGCGTGAGGATGGCCAACATGGGTTTGCGACCCCTTCCGGCAAATTTGAGATCAGCTCTTCGATCTTGGCTGAGCATGGGTATGATCCGCTGCCGGTCTATACCGAACCCCAGGAAGGCCCTTTGGCTAGACCGGATTTAGCTAAATCCTACCCTCTGGTGCTGAATTCTGGAGGGCGAACCTATTATGATTTCCGCAGCCAGCACCATGGCGTAAAAGGGTTGGCAGAGAAGCAGCCTGACCCAAGAGTGACCATGAATGTCGAAGATGCCGAAGCGCGTGGTATTCAAAATGGAGATTGGGTTTGGGTTAAAAGTCCTCGTGGTGAGATCAAATATCGAGCTCGGGTAACCGATAGTATTGTTAAAGGGTCGGTGGATGCCAACATGGGGGGAGGGGGCCCGGTTGGGCCTGAGTCATGGCAAGCCTGCAATGTAAACGTTCTGACGGATCCAGAACATTATGATCCCATTTCAGGTTTTCCCATCTACAAAACCCTGTTATGTGAAATACGAAAAGCAGGAGATGCAGACGCCCGTTTCTCTGAAATAGAAGAACAGGCAGAGCCGGTTAAACAGGCGACCCAAGAGGTTGTCCAGACGGAGATCTATTTAGACCACAATGCAACGACCCCCCTGGACGCTGAAGTGATCGCAGTTATGCGACCTTTTATGGAGCAAGCCTTTGGTAACCCTTCCAGCATTCATGGATTAGGTGTTAAAGCGCGACATGCTGTGGAAAATGCTCGGCGTCAGCTCTCTCAGGTGCTGGGTTGTACCGCCCGCCGTATTGTGTTTACAGGAAGTGGCTCCGAGGCCGATAATATGGCCCTCAGAGGGGTGGTCTCTGTGCAGCAAGGTCAGCGTTGCCACATCATTACCTCTGCTGTTGAGCATCCTGCTATTCTTGCAACCTGCCGTAGTTTGGAGAAGCAGGGGCACCGCATTACCTACCTGCCAGTGGATGAACATGGGTTGGTTTCCATGCAGGCCTATGAGCAGGCGCTCACCGCACAAACGACCTTGGTGTCCATTATGGCGGCCAATAATGAGACAGGTACGTTACAGCCCATTCAACCGATGGCTGCCATGGCACGTGATCTAGGAGTGCTCTTTCATACCGATGCGGTGCAAGCGTTGGGCAAAATCCCTCTTAATGTTGAGGATCTTGGGGTTGATCTGCTGTCTGTCTCATCCCATAAAATTCATGGTCCTAAAGGTGTTGGGGCGCTGTATATCCGTAAAGGGGTGGATGTTGATGCTGTCACAACGGGCGGCAGCCAGGAGTGGGGGCTGCGTGCAGGAACAGAAAATGTGCCGGGTATTGTTGGTTTTGGTAAAGCGTGTGAACGGGCTGAATTGGCCCTTCGCCATGGTGAGAATCAGCGGTTAAGTGCCCTGCGTGATCAGTTGGAAGAGGGGCTTCTTACGCAGGTACCTGGTGCCAAGCGCAATGGGCACGCACAAAAACGACTTCCAAACACCTTAAACGTAACCCTACCGGGTATTCGTGGGGAGTCTCTGGTGTTGGTGATGGATCGTCGTGGCGTTTATTTCTCCTCGGGTTCTGCCTGTAAATCGGGGAATCCTGATCCTTCCCATGCTTTGTTGGCAATGGGAATATCGGCAGAAGATGCGCACTGTTCGGTGCGTTTTTCACTGGGGGCGGCAACCACAGAAGTAGAGATTGATCAGGTGTTATCGCTGTTTAAAGAGACACTGACAGATACCATGAGTAGTATCCGGTTTGTGAGCTGCCGTTAGCCAAAAAAGTGGATTCATACAGACATCCGTAGCTGAATGTCTGACCAAAAAAAGAGGGGGGATACAAATCCCCCCTCTTTTTTTATGATGATTTAAGCTGGCTTAGTTGCTTTTTCCAACCCGCATAAAATGAATGCTGAACCGCTTTTCTTCATCCATCCATAGAGCTTCAGAATGAAAACCAGCGGTACTGGCTAAATCCCTAAAAGCTTCGACAGAATATTTGTAGGAGCTTTCAGTATGGATGGTTTCATCTTTTTCAAAGGTAAAGCTATGATCACCGATTTTAATAATCTGATCCGTCGTGCTCTTTAGGTGCATCTCAATACGACTGAGATCTTCATTAAAGAAAGCATCATGGGTGAACTGACTGAGGTTAAAGTGTCCACTGGCTTCACGGTTAATGCGGGTTAACAGGTTGACATTAAACTGGGCGGTTACCCCTTGTGCATCATTATATGCGGCATGGAGTACCTGGGGGTCTTTAGGGAGATCGACCCCAATAATTAAGCCTCCGCCATGTCCGAGCAGTTTGGCCACACGACCCAGCAGGGTAACGGCATCCTTGGGTTCAAAGTTCCCAATGCTGGAACCCGGAAAAAAGGCCAAACGTGGGGCTTCTTCCTCAATCTCAGGTAGGTGAAAATCTTTGGAGTAATCGGCACAAACGGGGAAAATAGCCGTATGTGGAAAGGATTTTGCCAAAGATTCTGCCGACTCAAGAAGATGTTGACGGGATATATCGATGGGGACATAGGCTGCCGGTTTCAACGCTTCAAGCAGCAGTTGTACTTTTAGGCTGCTACCACTGCCTAGCTCAACCAGAACGGAGCCTGTACCCGCCATGCGTGCCATTTCGGCACCATGTTGACGGATAAGCGCAATCTCTGTACGTGTGGGGTAGTATTCCGGCAGCTCTGTGATGGCATCAAAGAGTTTAGAGCCGTAGGCGTCGTAAAAAAATTTAGGTGAGATCTGTTTGGGAGTGTTGGATAACCCCTCGATCACCTCTGCCTTCAGCTCTGATAGGGTCGGGTGGGTGTCGTAAAACCCCCGAATGGTCCCGTACTCAGAAGGGCGTTGTGCCTCAAGCTCTTGTAGAGCATGGGCGGTAAAACCGTGGGTTTCACTATAAGGGTGGGTATCCATGAAGAAGCCTTATTTACAATGCATGTCAAACAGCCTGCTCTCTCCCGCAGGGAGCCTTATAATTAAAGATGACAATCCGTTCGTCAACCAAGGATTGTCGGCACCCCTAATAAATTACCAAAAAGTCATTTTTCAGGATGCCTATTTTCAGGGAATACGCTGTAGAGTGTGATCTGTTCGGTCACGCCTTTTAATGATGCCGTGGTGATTTCACGTACAGGAATATCCGTTTGTATGGCTTCAGCTACGGGGTGCGAAAAAAGAATGGGTGGGTTGGGGGTTTTGCATAAGGACTCAATACGCGCTGTAACATTGACGTTGTGTCCAATGACTGTAAATTCTAACCGATCGGTACTACCAATATATCCCGCCACGACCTCACCACAGTGAATGCCAATACCATTCTCTAAAATTGGACGATCCTTGAACTGTTGCGCCACATTAAAAGTGACCAGCTCGGCGCGCATTGCCTGCGCAGCCCGTACTGCTTGCAGAGGGGCGTTTTCTTTCTGGTCTGACAGACCAAAAACAGCGAGTACGGCGTCGCCAATGAATTTGTCAACCATACCGCCATGATGTTGAATGGCCCGGACCATGGCGCTCATATATCCGTTTAAAAGCTCTGTGAGATCTTCGGGATCCATGGATTCTGAAAGCGGGGTGAAGCTGCGTAAATCAGCAATCAGAATGGTCACTTCCTTTCGTTCTCCGCCCATTTGAATATGGTTTTCTTCCTGGGCATAGCGTTGAATAAAGGATTCAGCAACCTCTGGGTTTACAAAACGTCCAAAGGCGTCCCGTATCCGTTCTCGTAATACCAGGCCTTGTCCCATTTCATTAATACCATGAGCCATAATCCCCAGCTCATCTGCTCGGGAGCTGTCCACTTTTACCCCAAAGCGTCCATGTGCAATTTCGTTGACTGCTTCAGTCAGCGCATCACAATCCCTATGCAGGGCGCGGCCATAACGCCAGGAGACAAAAAGAGCCGCTGCAACAAAACAGATGGCTAAAAAGAGCACTTCAAAAGCAGCCGCCTTATCAATATAACCCTCATAGACAAAGCGAAAGCTCATTAAGGTCATGACCAGGGCAGGTACAATGGTAAACGCGGCAAATGCCTCCATTAAGCGCACGGTAATACGTTCTTGCCCTTGCCCATTGGGGGTTGTGCGGCGCAGATGTTGTTCAACCATAATGTACTCAAGCTGTGAAAGCAGGCCAGCCCCTAATGCCCAGTACCCAGCAAGTAGTTTTGGGTAGCTGCTCCAGTGAAAAGCCTCGCCATACACCTGCCATGTAACCACACAAGCTAAAATACCAGTAAAAAACCATGTTATAACAGAAAGGCGAAAAAAATGTCGGGCTGAGGTCTGACCTGGAGGTGGGGTAGGGTAGGTTCTAAATACCCACTCTCTTAAAAGGACTTGAATAAAAAAGATACCCACTAGGGTGGAGAACAGATGTAGCAGGGTTACCTTGTCTATAAATGGACAGACCTGTTTTCCATAAAAAGTTAGAAACAGGGCTGCAAGCGCGGCTAGGCCATGCAGCTTAATCCGCATATGGCCATTAAGCACCAATGGTATGGATGCGCTCATAGCTGTATCCCCTCATAATCGTTGCCCTGAGCTTGGCGTCGATCTTTATGTAAATATTTCCATTTTAGAATGACTTTATAATGAATCATACGATATTCATGGGCTTTTGTATGGGTGGCTTTTGACGTAACGCAGAGTTCTTTTTGGTTTTGCAGGAAGAAGCGTGGGTTTGTTGTGCATAATACGTATTGTTTTGTCTTTTTCTGATGGAATGTCTCATGGCATCACATTCGAGTAAGCAATGTGACAAATTCTGCAAAACAATATTTACATTAACAACTTGTTAACAAAAAAAATGGCAATATTAATAAAGTTTGCTAGGCATAAATTAAATGGAGTGTAAAATAAACGTGAGCTACCTTTTGAAAAATAGGCAGTTATATATATAGCTGTCAATATTAGCATATTGTACTTGTCTGTAGGGGAGTGGGAAATGAAACGATTTGCAGTTGCTGCTGTTTACGGTCTGTTAACAATGGGTTTAGCGGCCAACGCTACTGCGGCCGAAGTGTCGTGGAAAGGTTGTGGCATCACTAAAAAGGCTTTTATGGCAGAAATAGCCAAGGCCTATGAGGCCAAAACCGGTGTTCCCATTAAGATCAGTGGTGGTGGTGCAACCAAAGGTATTCGCGCGGCATCAGCTGGAACGACCGATATTGGTGGTACCTGTCGCCAGCAGCTCATGGAAGGTGGTGCCGTTCATGGTGAGGAGAATAATGCTGTTCTTACGCAAGTTGCTTGGGATGCCATGGTGGTTATTGCGCACCCCTCCAACCCTGTTGAGAACATTACCATGGCGCAGTTGAAGGGAATCTACGACGGTAAGATCACCAACTGGAAAGATCTTGGTGGTCCAAACAAGCGTATTATCCTGGTTACCCGAAATGGTAAATATTCCGGTGTTGGGCATATGTTCCGTATGGAAGTGTTTGGGGATAAAGAGTACGAGTTTAAAGCCCGCTCCCTTAAGGTTAAATCAACTGGGCCATTGGAAGCTAAAGTTGAAAAATCAGCCAGTGCCATGGGGGTTGACGGCATTAGTTCTGCCAAAAAGCGCAAAGTTAAATTCATGAGCTTGGATGGTGTTGCACCGACTAAAGAGAACATCGCTTCTGGTGCTTACCCCTTAATCCGTCCGCTCTATTTGGCGCTGAACAAAAATCCAACCAACCCTGAAGCCCAAAAAGTAATGGACTTTGTTCTTAGTGCTGAAGGCCAATCCATCATCTCTGCGCAAGGTACCGTTAACATGTCGGAAGGTGCTGCGCTTGATGCTAAGTGGGATATGATCAAAGCGAAGTTTTAAGTGGTCTTTGAGAGGGGTGTTGGGGACACCCCACTCAACTTTGGTCGCATGGATGGTAAAGCTGTGTGGGTTACTTACAGGTAACCCATACTGTATGTGATGAGATCAAGAGGGGGTCTGGTCACGACTTGGTTGTTTTTAGGGGTGTCCCCATGAAGCTCAGCGTAAAGATTGTATTGGTCGTGTTTGTCTTGGTTTCCTTGGTTTTGCTCGTCCAGGGTTGGCTGTCAGGTTCTATGGTACTGACTGTTCTAGAAGATAACATGCGCGGGAAGCTGCATGTTGCGCTGCAGGATTCTGCTTCCTTGGTGGAATCGAGAGTCAAACAGACCAGTGAAGATATTGCGGTCATGCAGGCTCATCGGGATATCGAGAATTTTTTAACTTCTTTGGTGTTCGAAGATTTAGATGGTATGACGGAGGCTTCTTCTAACCTGGAGCTCTTTTTCCAGCGTGTCTATGAGGCCAAACCTCGTTACACCATTATTCAACTGGCCACAGCCAAAGGTAAACCTCACCTACAACTCTCCAGTGGTAAGCGGGTTGAGGAGTTTTATGCGTTTGATGTGGAGAGTATGCTGGCTGAGATGAAAGCCCAGGGGAAAAAACGTATCCATATAGCCCGTAAGTCTGGGGGAACCTGGGGGTTATACACGGTTGCTGGGTTGGAAGTGGAAGGCAATATGGAGGGCTTATTATTCCTCTATCAACCCATCTCAGGTTTGGTTAAAGAGCTGACAGAAAAACTCCAAAAAGAGCAGGTTGTTGCGGCACTGTTGGGGGGCACGAACAGTGTGGTAGGTAAAACACCAGGTATGGATGGTGACATCCAAAAAGGCATGCTGACGGGGGATCTTTCAGGTTGGGTTGTTCAATCAACCAAAGTTCCTGCACTTAAATGGGAAATTGTTGGTGGTATTGAAGAGTCAGGTGCCATGGCCGTGGTTTGGAAGTTGGCCTTGAGCTCATTCATAGCAGCTATTGCCTTGGTTGCGTTGATCTCACTCTTTACCCGCAACAAGATTACCAGTCGACTGACACAGATTGGTCATTCCATTGAAGATCTGGCCGAAGGTAACCTCACAGAGCGGGTGGTCATTTCTGACCAACCCGATGAAATTGATGAAATTGGTATTTTTGTCAATAGACTGGCCGATAGTTTGACGTTTAGCGTTCGTACCATTGGTATGCAGTCCAGCAGTGTGACGGCCTTTATTCAGGAAGTGTTGGGGATTAGTCGGACACTTGGTGTGAATTCGAAAAAAGTGAATGAGTTTTCCCATGTCTTGTCAGACCAAAATGAGACCTTAACTGAGGCCATCGCAAATATTAAGGATCTCTCCAACCGTACATCTGACCGAATGGCCAATTTAACCAGTGGGGCTAATTCTGTTGCGGATAATATGAATACCATTGCTGGCGCTGCGGAACAGGCAAGTCAGAATGTGAGTACCATGGCCTCAGCTGCTGAAGAGATGACCGCCAATGTTTCTGGTGTTAACCGTTCATTGGAAGTCATGAATAATTCTGTTTCACAAGTCTCACAAGCGGTTGCAGAGGTTAAAGGAGCGTTACAGACGGTCAAAGGGCGCTGTAACCGTGCAACCCAGCTTTCGCAAGATGCCAATGGCCATGCGAATAGTACCATGAATGTCATGGAAAAATTGGCACACTCTGCTCAAGAGGTTGGTAAAGTTGTTGATATCATTAACAATATTGCCGAACAGACCAATATGTTGGCCTTAAATGCCTCTATTGAAGCGGCTGGGGCAGGGGAGTCTGGTAAAGGGTTTGCTGTTGTCGCCAATGAGGTTAAAGAGCTGGCCAGTCAAACCAGTGAGGCAACCAAAATGATTGCCGCTCAGGTGGATGAGATTCAGGATAATACCCGTTCGGCATCTAAGGCTGTGCGTGAGATCTCTAACAGTATTGGTTCTATTAATAGTGCCAACGAAGAGATCTCAAACTCTGTTGAAGAGCAGGATCATGCCATTCAGGAAATTGCCCAAGCTATGGGAGAGGTCACCCATGGTAATGAAGAGGTCACAAGAAACGCTCAAGAGTTGGAAGTTGCGGTACAAGAGGTGGCCCAAGCTTCAGGTGAAGTGGCTTCAGGATCTCAAGAGATTGCCTCTGCATCGGCCAATGCGGCATCTGCTGCCCAAGAGATGTCTACCCAAGCTACCGAGGTTAACCAGTTTGCTGATGAGACCTTAAAAACAGTTGCCTCAACGGATGAAACGACACGTATCTTCCACGGCAAAGTTGAAGAGTCTCTGGTTATGGCTATGGAGATGCATGGCCATGTTAGCCACTTTGCGGCACTTAGAGATGTTGCGCGGACCATTAGTGATGGGCTCAGTGCCGCCCAGTCAGCTTTTGAAATTGGGCCAGAGCTCTTTGACATGAAAGAGCTTAAAGAGCGATATATGCATTTGATGGGGGTTCTGGAAACAGCCATTCACAGTCAAACCCCGCTGGCAGAAGAGGCTGTTGTGGGTTTAGAGAGTGTTCCCTTTATGCAGTGGCTTAATCGTCACCGTAGTGATCTAACTTGGTTCCCAGAGCTGAATGCTATGGAGCAGTCTGTTAAAGGGATGCATGATATTGGTCACGAGATTGTAAACCTGACCCAACAAGATGATTTTGAGAACGCCAAGTTAATCATGGGCAAGTTCCATGATCAGCGTCGTCGCTTTTTTCAGCATGCCAATGATCTCTACCTTGATCAGTTGGGGCAGAAAATGGACCGAAGCTCCTTCTTTAAATGGCATGATAGCTACAGCACTGGTAATGAGCAGATCGATAGCGAACATAAGCAGCTCATGTCGATGATTAATGAACTATACAGTCAGCTCTGGAATGGTGTGAAAGAGGTCGATGTTAAACCTATCCTCAATCGCATGGATGACTATACAAGGGGTCATTTAAAGCGAGAAGAAGAAATTCTTGCGAGTAAACAAGCTCCGGGATTGGACGAACACAAAAATGTCCATAAACAGTTTATGAAGAAGCTGGAAGACTTCAAAGCTGAGTATGAAGCTGGTGAAATTGCGTTAAGTATGGAGATGATGAACTTTCTAAAAGGTTGGCTTAGTCAGCATATTCATAAAGCCGATAAAGTGATCTTCAGCAGAGTTTCTTAATGGTAAGCTCCATGGTACTGGTCAAGAAAAAGCCCCTGATTAGGGGCTTTTTTCTTATGGTCATCTCAGAATCCTGGTAGGGCTTTTTTCCTCACTTCCATAACCCGCAAGAACCCTGCATATTCCTTTGATGGGGCTGTGGAATTGTGGACAACAGCTCGGTTAGGAATATGGTATTAACGTAACCTCTTTTTGCTTGTGCGCCAAGCCCAAGTGCCATTGGTATCCTGTTTGAAATGGATTACCATTTTATAATGTCACCACAGTGACCAAAAGTCCCCACAACCCCA